>WFNF01000146.1 GCA_015488775.1 Helicobacteraceae bacterium | reverse complement strand
CATTAAAAAACTCTGGTGTAAACATCTCACACCTTCCATCTGCAAGTCTAAAAGTTCTTTGTATAGGAAAAGGCATACTTGTAGCTGAAAAAGCATATACAGCGTCTGAGTTTTTTAAAGTCTCATACCCTTTTTTAAGATACTCTACATCCAAAAGTGGAGCAGTTGCGTAAAGCATACAAGCTATCTCAACATCTTCAAACTTAGATATAGCATCCTCAAAAACCTCTATGCTTGAGCTATAATCATCACTAAGCTTCTCATCTCTCATAAAGGGTACTTCTGCGCCATACTCTTTAGCTATATTTGCTATCTCTTCATCATCTGTACTAACTATCACCTTATCAAAAATCTCACTTTTTAAGGCATTTTCTATGGAGTAGGCAATAAGTGGTTTTGAGTGAAATAGTTTTATGTTTTTTCTAGGTATCCTTTTTGAGCCACCTCTTGCTGGTATAACACATATATTCATCAGAAACTACACCCTTTATAACTATATTTGCTAAGTACCTCTTCTACACTTTTTGCCACCATTTTCGCATCATCTAAACTCATCCCTTGATGACAAGGTAAAGACAACTCACTTTTATAAAAATCCTCAGCTACAACAAAGCGTTGTTCACCAAATTTTTCTATATAAAAACTGTTTTTATGTATAGGCTTGTAGTGAACTTGAACCCCAACACCTTTTTCTTGTAAGGCTTTAAATATATCCTCTTTTGGACAAAAAAGGACTCTATCTAAAGAGACAGGATACAGATGTCTGCTAGATTTTTTCTGATCAGAGATAGGTATAGTGTAGAGTAGATTAAATGATCTAAAATACTCATCATAATATGAGGCTATCTCCTCCCTTTTTTGTATAAATGAGTCTAGTTTTTTTAGCTGTGAGATACCCAAAGCTGCTTGTATATCTGTAAGCCTATAGTTATACCCCATACTAATCATATCTGAGTTCCAAAACCTCTTTTTAACCATACCGTGACTTCTAAAAAGTCTAAGTTTTTTAGCATACTCATCATCATTGGTTACAACACATCCACCCTCACCTAAACTTATAGGCTTGATAGCGTGAAATGAGAAGATTGCCATATCACTAAGTGAACCAACCTTTGCACCATCAAACTCAGAACCCAAAGCGTGACAAGCATCCTCTATAACAAGTAAATTGTGTGCTTTAGCTATCTCATTTATCTTTTTTATCTCAACACTGTTTCCACCAAAATCAACGGGAACTATAGCCTTTGTTTTTGAACTTATATGTTTTTCTATAAATCTCTCATTTATGTTTCCATCAAGTTTCACATCACAAAAAACAGGCTTTACACCAAGCTCTACTAACATATTTGAGGTTGCTACAAAAGAGATGGGTGTTGTTATAACCTCGTCACCCTCTTTAAGACCTGCTACACTATAAGATGCGTGCAATGCTGATGTTGCTGAGTTAAAAGTTATAGCGTGTTTTACACCAACATAGGAGCTTATAGCCCTCTCAAACTCTCTTCCAACCTCTCCACCAGTTAGGTAATCACTTTTTAAAACCTCTACAACTGCGTCTATATCATCTTGCTCTATCTTTTGTCTTGAGTAGGGGATCACTTCTCTTCATCCTCTGTTAGCTTTACCTTACTTAATAACTGTTCATCATTTAGCCAATCATCATTTTTATCTGAACTGTACTCAAAACCTCTTTTAACCTCTTTACCAATCTCCCCAAGTCCATTTTTACTAAAATCTATCTCAGCTGTAAAAACAATACTTGGACGAATCACAAAATGATCATGAAACTCTAGTGTAAGATGAGAATCATCTTGAGGTACCATAACCTCATGAAGTTTTTCTCCTGGTCTTATCCCTACAACTTTTTGTTTCATCTGTGGAGCTATAGCTCTTGCAACATCTGTAACTTTCATAGATGGTATTTTTGGTATAAAAAGCTCACCACCTTGCATCCTCTCAAAGTTTTTAAGTACAAAGTTAACACCCTCTTGAAGTGTTATCCAAAATCTTGTCATAGTATCATCAGTTATAGGTAGATCTTTTTCACCTTGTGCTATTAGTTTTTTAAAAAATGGTATAACACTTCCACGAGAACCTAAAACATTACCGTATCTTACAACCGCAAAAGATATCTCATGATTACCTCTTATGTTGTTTGCAGCAACAAAAAGTTTATCAGAAACCAATTTAGTAGCTCCATATAGATTAATTGGACTTGCAGCTTTATCTGTTGAGAGAGCTATAACCTTAGTTACTTCACACTCTAAGGCCGCATCTATAACATTTTGAGCCCCGTTTATGTTGGTTTTTATACACTCCATTGGGTTGTATTCTGCTATAGGAACATGTTTAAGTGCCGCAGCGTGAACAACAAAATCAACACCATTCATAGCTTTTTTAAGTCTATCAAAATCTCTTACATCACCTATAAAGTAACGCATACATTTATCATTAAACTTTTGCGCCATCTCATACTGTTTTAGCTCATCTCGTGAGTATATAATTATCTTATTTGGTTTATATTTTGCTAGTATTGTTCTTACAAACTGCTTTCCAAAACTACCTGTTCCACCAGTTATTAAAATATTTTTACTATTAAGCATATTAAGTAACTCCAATTTAATTATCTATTATTATACTGTTTTAAACCTTTGAGTGATAAACTTATCACTATGTTAAAAACAGTATTAATAATAACAATATCATTTTTTAAATTTAGAAAATATTTAAGTTTTAACTTTTAAAGTTTTCCAAGAGCCTTTTTTAAATACAAAGTAAAAAATTAGACCTTTTACTAAGGTTTCAAGAGCCATCATAGAATATACCCAAATTATATCACCACCAAAGTATGAGGCTACATAAGATGGAATAATCCTAATAGTCCAAAGTGTAGATAAAGATATAAGTAAAGTTGTTTTGACAGCCCCTGCACCTCTTAAAGCAGAACTTAGAACAAACATTACTGCTAAGGGAACTTGAGTTATCCCAACCATCTGTAAGTAGATAACAGCCTGAGATATAGTGTCTTCATCATCTGTAAAAAGTTTTATAGCAAACTCAGGATAAAAAATCATCAAGATACCAACTAAGCCCATAAACACAGAGGCTAATTTTGCAGTAAAAAGTGCAGATTTCTCTGCTAAGTCTATCTGATTTGCACCTATATACTGTCCAACTAAGGTCATTGCAGCTATAGAAAACCCAAAACCTGGCATAAACGCAATCCCCTCTATACGAAGACCAACTTGGTAAGCTGCTAATGCTTGTGTTGAGTAAGAGGCTATTAAACCAACAAAAAACATAAAAGATATCATTGATATACCTCTTTCAATAGAAGCTGGAACTCCAACTTTTAAAACTGTTTTTATTATATCTGTTGAGTAGGTATATATAAAACCATAAGAGTTTTTTCCTAAAAACATAAGTAGATACAAAAGTACATTAATACCTAAAGCTATAAGTGTAGCTATAGCCGCGCCTTGAACACCAAGAGCAGGTGCTCCAAAGTTTCCAAAAATAAACATATAGTTAAGTAAAACATTTATAGAGGCTGAAAATATTTTTATATACAAAGAGACTATAGTGTTTCCCATTGATGAAAAGTAGGTAAAAAACAGTACATCTAAAAAAATCAAAACTAAACCATAAGCCAAAGTACCAAAATACATATCACCAAGTTTTACAACCTCATCACTAGCACCCATAAGTGAGTATAAAAATGGTGTTAATGGCACTAAAAAAAGTGTGCTAATAAGTGATAAAACTACTGTAAAAAGAAACAGATTATATAACACTTTATTGGCTCTGTTTATGCGAGATGAACCTTTTAGTCTTGATAATACTGCATTACCACCAACACTAAACACGCTCATAACTACACCTAACATCATTAAAAATTGCAAACCTAAACCAACAGCAGCTAAAGAGTTTATACCAAGTGAACCAACCATAAAAAGGTCTATTAAAACTTGTAACATATCTAAAAGATTTTTAAGTGCCGCTGGGATAGCAAGAAGTAAGATTTTTTTTATCATTGAGTTTGAATCAAAAGTTTTTATATTATTCATAATGCAATTATAGTAGGAGTTAGATTATTTGTTTAATCTAATTATAAAACAAGCACCTTTATCTGTATTTACCACATTTAAAGTGCCTTTTAGATGTTTTTCAACTATGATTTTTGACATATATAAACCTAAACCTGTCCCATTTTTTTGCTTAGTTGAAAAGTAAGGCTCAAAT
>WFNF01000145.1 GCA_015488775.1 Helicobacteraceae bacterium | reverse complement strand
CCTTAGTTTATTTCGTTAAATAACTTAATATAACTTTAAAGTATTTTACTATAAAAGAAAACTCTAACCAAAAAGAATGTAAAATTGTATTCATACATATATATAAGGTTTTAATTTGTTATTTAAAATAGTTTTTTTACTTTTAACTGTTGCCCTATATATCTCTCCTTTAATGGCCTATGAAAGTGAAGAAGTTTTAAAAGTTAAAATCGTTGGAAAAGTTGCAAAGTTTGTCAGATGGAACGATAGTAAAAATGATAAATTTATAATTACTATTTTAAATAATCCCTACGGAGATTTATTTGACAGATATTTTATTGGAAAAACTATACATAAAAAAAAGATTAAATTAAAATATATAAACTCAATCTCTAAGTTGAGTGAAACAAATATCTTATACATCCCTGCTCAAGAGTCATCAGCGTTAAATGAGATTTTGAAAAATACCCATGACAAAAATATTTTAACTATTAGCGATATTAGAGGTTTTGTAGATAGAGATGGGATACTACAAATATCATTTATCTCTCAAAAAGTAAAATTAAAAATAAATCTAAAAAGTGCTAATGATGAAGAGATTAAAATAAACTCATCTTTGTTAAGAATCTCTGATGTTGTTAGGTAGGTAGAGAAAATAATGAAAATAATAATAAAGAACTTTTTAGTTTTAGGTCTTTTAAACGTAGTTGTTTATGGCTCAGATGATGCTGGCATTGAGGATATACTCAATATGCAAAGTGAGTTAAAAGTAGATGTAGGTTCAAGAAGTGGAGCTAAAAATCATTTGGATTCTAGATCGCCAGTTGATGTTATAACTTTTGATCAGATAGAAAACTCTGGGTTAACTAAACTTACTGATGTTTTAGCATACTTTGTTGCTGGTTTTAACGCACCACAAACATCTGTTGCTGATGGTAGTGATCATGTAAGGGTGTTTACACTTAGAGGGATGAGCCCAGATCAAGTTTTAGTACTTATTAATGGTAAGAGGGTTCATACATCTGCTTTGATGCATGTTAATGGGACTATTGGTAGGGGTTCAAGCTCAGTAGATTTAGACACCATAGTTTTAAGTTCAATCCAAAGAGTTGAGATACTACGTGATGGCGCTGCTGCTCAGTATGGTTCAGACGCTATTGCTGGGGTTATAAACATAATTTTAAAGGGTGTTGGTCATAAAAATAGTGTAAGTGTTCATGGTGGAATTAGAAAAGAGGGTGATGGTAAAAAAATCCAATCTGACGCTTTTGTAAGTGTTCCATTAAAATATGATGGATTTTTAAATTTTTCATTAGAGGTTGATCAGAGTGAGCAAACTCAAAGAGCAGGTAAAGATATAAGATTATCACCACCAAGCGTTAAAACTCATGTAGGTTTACCTGATTCTAAAAATTTAGGTTTTGTTTTAAATACTGAAGTTCCATTGGTAAATACTACAGTTTTATATGCTAACTCCATAATCAACTATAGAGATTCTAAAGCTAGTACTTTTTATAGAGTAGATTCAAATCAAAGTCAAGCTAAATACAAAGATGGTTTTTTACCTATGATGGGTACAAAAAACCTTGATACCTCTTTATCTTTAGGCGTTAAAGGGGAGATGTTTAAGGGTATTCATTGGGACTTATCAGACACCTTTGGTTTAAATAAAATAGATTATTCACTAGATGATACTATGAATTATGATTTAGGTTCAGCTTCACCTAGCTCTTTTGATACAGGCTCTTTAGCTTTTATACAAAATACCTTGAATTTTGATGTTTTAGCTTCACTTAATGATTTGGATTTATCTGGTGGATTAGAGTTTAAACATGAAAATTATGAGATAAAAAAAGGTGAAAAAGATTCATATCTTGGTAGTGGTTCTCAAGGATTTTCAGGTTATAGAGATGAAAATGAAGTTGATAATATACGCCACTCTTTAGCACTTTATTTTGATACTACTTACCACTTTAGTAAAGATTTTAGTGTTGAGGGTGCTTTAAGGCTTGAAAACTATACAGATTTTGGTTCTACTAGCGATATAAAACTCTCTAGTGCTTATAAACCTTTAGATGAACTACTGTTTAGAGCATCTGCAAGTACAGGCTTTAGAGCACCATCATTAGCACAATCAAGCTACTCTCACACTTCAACTTTTGGTGGTAAAACTGAGGGAACTTTTAGAATTGATGATGAGGTTTCAAAAGCTTTTAATGCAAATGATTTAATGCCTGAAGAATCTATACATTTTACTCTTGGAAGTGTGTATGAACCTACTAAAAATATATATTTTATGTTTGATGCATTTTACATTAAAGTAAAAGATCGCATTATGCTCTCAGGTGATCTTGTTGGTGTTACTAACGAACAAAAAAATATCATGTTAGCCAATAAAGTTTCTAAGGTTAGATTTTTTACTAATGCTGTAGATACTAAGAGTGAGGGTTTAGATTTTAAGGTAAAGTTTGAACATAAGTTTAAAAGTAGCTCAAAAATTGATGTAAATTTTTGGTATAACTATAACAGCAATAAAGTTATATCTTTCAACACAGATACTATAACTAGAGAGAACTCTTATGATCAAATAGATAGATTAGAAAACGGACAACCTAAACACTCTATTAGATTTTTAACTAACTACACTCTATATGATTTTGTAGGAACATTAAATCTTTCTCGTTATGGTGAGTATCAACAAGTTATAGATAACAAAGCTTATAAGTTTGAAGCATCATACATAACAGATATAAATCTTGCTTACAGTGTTAGTAAAAATGCTAAACTAAGTCTTGGTGCAAATAATCTGTTTGATGTTTATCCAAATAAGTGGGATGGATTAGTAGCCAACTCTTCAAATCCATTTTATGGAAACAATGGAATTAAACCGTACTCTAGGTACTCCCCTTACGGCTATAGTGGTTCATACTATTATGTAAAAGCGAGTTTACAATGGTAAATTCTAAAGAGAAAAAATTTGTTTCTATAAAAACAAAATTTACTTTTATACTTACTATAAGCGTAGCAATAGCACTTCTATTGTCTTGGATATTGATTTTTTTATATACTTACAGTACTCAAAAAGATAAAACAGTTCACTCCCTATCTCAAATAACAACTATTATGGCTGAAAATCTTATAGCAACTATAGAGTTTGATGATAAAAATAGTGCAAATATAGTTTTAAAAACTTTAGAGTTTAATGAAGATATTGAGGGTGCTTTTATATATAAAAACAAAGATATGCAAAATCCTTTCTCTTCGTATGTAGATAAAGATAATAATCAAAATAAATTAAATGATAAAATCATATCTTTGTATAAAAATAAAGATATTAAAAAAAGTATAGAGATCCAAAGTTTGGATAGGTTTATAATTAGCAGACCTATATATTTTGAGGGTGAATATCTTGCTACTTTTACTATAGTTGCAAGTACTAAATCTTTAAATCAAACTCTTTTAGATCAGTTTTTTATGCAACTTATAGTTTTTTTTATGACACTTTTTGTAGTTTTTCTAATAGCTTTAAAAATGCAAACAATTTTTACAACACCAATAAATGAGATGTATGAAGTTATGGAAGAGGTCTCTTACAACAATAACTTAGATATATCTTTAAAATCTAAATATAATGATGAGTTTAGACTTTTATTTGATGGTTTTAATAAAATGATTTTTACTATTAAAGATCTTTTTACGCAGATAGAAAAAACAAAACAAGAGCTTGAAAAGATAAATATACATACAAGAGAATCTATAGAGTACGCATCACACATACAAAAAGCTATAGTTCCTGATGATATAGAGTTTAAAAATTATTTTTATGATTATTTTACACTTTGGGAACCTAAAGATATAGTTGGTGGTGATATATATCTTTTTGAGAGTTTAAGAGATGATGATGAGTGTTTACTTATGGTTATAGACTGTACAGGTCATGGTGTACCAGGTGCATTTGTTACTATGCTAGTTAAAGCTTTAGAGAGACAAATTGTATCAAAGATTATGAGCGATCCAAGTATTGTTGTAAGTCCTGCTTGGATACTTAGTTATTTTAATAAAAAGATGAAAATTTTACTTAAGCAAGATGAGCAAGAGAGTATTTCAAACTCTGGTTTTGATGGTGGTATTCTTTACTACAATAAAAAAGATAAAATTGTAAAATACGCAGGTGCAAACACACCTCTTTTTATAGCTAAAGATGGTGAGATAGAGATAATGAAAGCAAATAGACACTCTATTGGATACAAAAATAGTGATATTGATTATATTTTTGATGAGCATATTATTGATGTATCTACAGATACTAAGTTATATCTTTCAACTGATGGTTACATTGATCAGATTGGTGGAGAAAAAGGGTTCCCTTATGGAAAGAAAAAGTTTATGAAATCTATAGTTGGGAGTTTTGATATGGATCTTAAAAGTCAAAGAGATATACTTGTAGAAAAAATTAAAGAGTATAAGGGTGATTATGCAAGTATTGATGATTATACTATAGTGGCATTGGAGATAAAAAATGAATCTGTATGATATAGAAAAAGAGCTATATAGTGATGATGTGATATTTACATTTAGTGGTATAGTCTCTTATAACTTTTTAACCTCAACATCTATGGTTATAAAAAAAGATTTAGAAGCAAGTGGAGAGTCTAGTAAAAGGATGATGAATCTGTTTGGTATAACTACTGAGATGTTCCAAAATATTATGAATTATTCAGCTAAACGTGCGACTATAGATAATAAAACTTTAGGTATAGGCACTTGTGTAATAAAAAGATGTGAAAATAAAGAGTACCTAATAATAAGTTCTGGAAATATAATATTTAAAAAAGATGAAGATAAAATTAGAAAAAGATTAGATAAAATAATATCTTTAGATAAAGATTCGCTTAAAAAGTTTTACAAGGAACAAAGACGACTTGGTTCTGATGCTCATGATAATGGAGCAGGTTTAGGGTTTATAGAGATGGCTAAAAAGTCAGATGAAAAGATAAAATACATATTTGATGATGTTGACCAGATTCATTCGTATTTTGAATTAGAAGTTAGGATATAAGATGAATAATATAGATATTAAACAAACAGAATTTACTCCATCAGTGTTATTTGATACAAATAGTGGTGTTGTTGAGATTAAAGGTAACTCTTTACCTGAAAATACTTTTGAGTTTTATGCTGAATTAATGGATAGTTTAAAAAATTATTTTGAAAACCCTAAAGATGCAACATTGATTAAGATGGAGATAAATTATTTTAACTCTAGTAGTTCAAAACTATTTTTTGATCTGTTTGATTTACTAGATGAGTGTAAAGATAAAAGTTCAATATCTGTTCAATGGCATTATGATGTTGAAAATGAGAGTATGGAAGAGGCTGGTGAAGATTTTAAGGATGATTTTGAAGATCTTGATTTTCAACTAGTAAAGAAGTAGGACCATGAATACAGATACCTTTATGCCAACTAAGCTTGATAAAATTTTAGATAAAGATAGCTCTTTTACAGATGATGAGGTAAATATACTAATAAAAGCTTATAAGAAAAATTTAGCTCGTGTAAATACTATAATGAAACATAGTGATAAACAGCAACTACAACTACATAAGCTAAATAAAGAGCTTGACTTACATAAAGTATCTTTAGAGCAAAAAGTTAAATCTGAGAGTGAAAAAAGAGTTCAAAATGAAAGAATTCTACTTGAACAGTCTAGGTTAGCTTCTATGGGTGAGATGATGGATGCTGTTGCACACCAATGGGCACAACCATTAAGTGTAATTAGTGCTCAAATATCAAATCTGCAGATTGATCAACAGTTTAACAACATAGATGAAACATATATTGAAAACTTTAGTAGTGATATCTCTAAGCAGATTGAACATATGACAAACACTTTAAATGAGTTTAGAAAATTTTTAAGACCAACAAACGATACCAAAGAGTTTGATATAGAGTCTTTAGTAAATGAGGTTATAAATTTAGTAAATGATGAATTTAAATTAAAAGAGATAAGTTTTGATGTAAAGGCTAAAAACAATTTTACACTTGTTGGAAATCCAAATGATTTTATGCATATCATTATAAATGTTGTAAACAATGCTAAAGATGCTTTTTCAGATAAAAAAATAAAAAATAAAAAAATTACTATAGAGATTGATAAAAATGAAGAGATGTTGTGTATAAAGATGATAGATAATGCTGGTGGCATAAAAGAAGAAGTTATAGGTGATGTCTTTAAACCAAACTTTACAACAAAGCATGAGCAAAATGGAACAGGCATAGGTCTTTATATGAGCACTCAAATAGCAAATAAATATGGTGGTACATTAGATGTCGTTAATGTTGATGATGGCGCTATGTTCACTTTTAAAAAGAGGTTAGTTTAATGGTATATTTAATAGGATTTATAGTCTCGGCTATACTTTGGTTATACACTTTAAGTAAAATATTCGAAAAAAATGATGATGTATTAAAGAGATTCTTTTATACTTTAGGTATTATCTTTTTTCCTATGTTTGGTGTTTTTTATGCAGTTTATGATTTAGTAATTAAAAATTTTATAAACTCTGATAAATCAGATGAAAAAGATCAATTAAAATTAGATAAATAATCATCTTACATATCACTCTTTTATCACATATGAACCTAGATTTATAGTTAAATCATATGATTATTAATACAACAATATACTAATGGAATAAAAAATGCTTAAATTATGATATTATAGTATTAGAAATTTTAAGGTGTGTATATGTTTAGTTTAATTAAATGGCTTCAACAATTTGGTTCTATGTTAAAAAAGAACAAGGGTGTTTGGTTTACTACTTTGACTGTTTTATCTGCAAGTGGTATTTTTATCTCTATGTATTTGATCAATACTATGACATCAAGGGTTGCTACTAAAACTTACCTTGAAGAAAAACGTGTTGATTTGGCTCAATTAAACAACTTTATGACTAACCACTTTAATCAACTTTTGACTATAGGTTCAGTTATAAGTATAGATACAAATGTAATAAAATCTTTCAAGGCTACAAATAAAAAAGGTATTGAAAAAAGTTTTGAAAAAACTCTTAAATCTATAAATGAGCATATAAACACATCAGAACTAAAAGCAAAGTACTATTTTTTAGATGATAAATTTGACTCAAATAAAAGTGAAAATAGACAATTTGCTGAAATGGTTATGGAAACAGATGCCCCTCTTAGTGGTATTGTTGTAAATAAAGATGGTGTTAAACTTATAGGTATTATCCCTGTTGATGAAAACAATATAACTATTGGTGCTATAGAGGTTTCAAAAAGTATTCATACTTTGAAAGATGATTTTATAGATATGGGTAAAGAGTTTGTGTTCATAATAGATAAACATCAACTTGTATTTTTAGATCTTTTACATAAAACAGGTATGTATCAAGATATAAGTGAGCTGTACAAGGTCTCTTTTCATAACTATGACTCAAACTTTTATATAAATGCTCAAAACTTTGATTTAAAAGAGATGATGAGGGAAAAATATAGAAACGATAGTAAGTATTTTACAACTTTTGAAGAGATTACAGACTTAAATGGTCGTATAATTGGTTTAGCACTTGTTGGTGAAGATGCAAGTAATGCAAACTCTTTTGTAAAAATTACTCAAAATATGATTAACTCTGTTACGACAGTTGCCTTAGGCTTGGTTATCTCTTTAATTATGTTTATGTTCTAAGGGGGCTAATGTGAAACGTCTCAAAATAATGAAAGCCTATATGGTTTTATGGCTTTTTATCTACTTTTTAATCTACTCAAATTTAGATTATATGATTACATTTTTTATGGCAACTTTAACTTTTAATCTTGCTGTTTTAACTGTACTTTGTATAGGTATAATTATGATTATGAAAGCATCTATAAACCTTGTAATGCTTGCGGGTACTTTTGGAACTTTGGCATATAAAAAAGATAATTTAGCTTTTTATCTTGAGGGCATAGAAAAAATTATGCCAGCAAATATTGCGCACATGTTTCATGCTCGTGCCTCAAAAGGGGTTATGCTTTTTACAGTAGAAGAGTCAAGAACAGTTGTTGACTGGATAGATGAGAAATTTTCACACCAAAATCGTTATACTAACTACTTTATTGGTACAGTTTTAATGATAGGTCTTTTAGGAACTTTTTCTGGTTTACTTATAGCTATTGACAATATGGGTAGGATTATTTTATCTTTATCTGGAGATATTGATTTAGGTAAGGTTATAGCGCAGTTTGCTGGTCCTCTTGGTGGTATGGCAGTTGGTTTTGGTTCATCTCTTTTTGGAGTTATATCAGCAATTATACTTGGTTTAATGGGCTACATTTTAAATAAAAATCAAGAACAACTTATAGAGGGTGTTGAAGATTGGTTAAAAGGTAGAATCATAGATGTTGGTGGAAATAGTGGAGGTGGATTTTCTGGTGGAGGAACAGATTCAGAACTTCCTGATCATCAAAACTCATTTATGGATGTGTTTATAGAAAATATATCACAACTTACTGTACAGATGAAGAGTATAGCTCAAACTAATGAGAGATTACACTCTATAACCATTGCGTCTGTTCAACAAGCTAGAGATGAGCATGAAAGCACTTATGATGTTCTAGAGAGTATGCAAACTCATCTAAAAACAATGGCAGAATCCTCAAAAAATCAATCTGAAAATATGATAAATGAATTTTCATCAATGCAAAAAGAGACTTTAGCTGAACAGCTAAAAACTCAAAAAACTTTTAGTGAAGATATATCTAAAGTTATGAAAAATATTCAAGATAGTATTAGTGCGAACTCACAGAGTTTATCTACTAATCTACAAGAGTTTTTAACTGGTAACGAAAAAATATCAAAAGCTATAGCTAGTAAAAATATAATCCAACTTGATAGAATCAAAGATGAACTTACAAAAACAAGTAGCTTAATAGAAAAAGAGTTTGAGTACACTAAAACAAGCACTAAAGATGCAAATGAAACACTTGTTAATATAAGCCAATATCTCAAAAAAACTAGCTCTTTACTTGATCAAGAAAACAGATTAACTCAAACTATATTAGAAGAGATTACAAACTCAACTTCAAATGAAGAGATTATCTCTAAAATGTCAAATCTTATGAATGTTCAAACTTCACAATTAGGTGAGATACATAGGGTTGAGAAGTTTAATGCACAAAGCCTTACTAAGCTAAATAACACTCTTAAATCTTTAGATGAATCTGTTGGTGGTATTGGAGATAATGATAGTATGAAACTTACACAACTTAAGCGTATAGGATCAGATATCCAAAACCTTCAGACACAAGTTAAAAAAGATGTAAATGTAGATTTAGATAGTATTACAGAATCCATAGATAGCTTAAATAAAAACATTAAACAGCAATCTAGCGCTAGTACTACTCTTATAAATGAAGTTAGAGTTACAAACCAACATCAAGTTAAAAACTCAAAAATCTCAGCAGGTATTTTACATGAACAACGCTCTATCTTAAACTCTATAGATGGAAGTAATGAAAATAGCGAGAAGATACTAAAATCTTTGGAAAAACTAGATACTTCTATGTTAAAAGAGATAAAAGATGCTATAGAAAATATAGAGATTAAAACTGAAATAGTTGAAAATGGTAGTAAAGATGATAGTGGATTCTTTTCTAAATTGTTTAAGTAGTTAGTTATGGCAAAGTCTTGTCCCGAAGAGTTTAACCCTTGGCCACCATTTGTTGATATATTTGCATCAGTTATCTTGGTGCTTATGCTTTTTTTACTTATCACGGTTGTGAACATCGGTTACTACGCGCAATTTAAGTTTAAAAAAGCTTACTCTGGAAGTATAGAATCTCCTGAAGTTGTCCATAATGAAGAGTCTAAAAAAAACAAAATAGATAAATGTGAAAAACAACTTGTAGTTGTAGATACTGATCAGATATCTTTTCATAAAGTTGATGCAAGCATGCTAGATAAAGATGCAAAAGGTTCACTCTTTTCTGGTGGTAAAGATGCTGGTAATGTTGTAGATTATGCGCAAAAACCTACACCAAAATACTCTAAACAGTTAGCTACTCAAAAAAATGAAAAGATGGTTATAAAGTTTCAAAATCAAGAGATTTTTTTAAGTGCTAAAGTCAAAAGAGATGTTAATAGATTTATTGCAGTTGAAAAAAGAAAAAACAAAAATGTAGTTTTTGAGATATTGGTAAGCGATCCTGAAAATATTGTAAGTAGCACCCTTGCTAGGCAAGCATCATTAGGACGTGCTTTAAATATGAAAAAAGTTATTTTGAAAAATAAAATAAAACCACAAAATGTTAAACTTAAACTTCAAAAAAACTCCCCTTACTCAAGTGATTTTGGGACAGTTCTTATAAAAGTTGAAGGGAGTAAATGATGAAACATATATTTTTAATTTTACCACTTGCTATAAGTCTTGGAGCAAATGATTTTAACCTTTATGACGCTGTTATGAGTACTCTTGATACTAATCCTAAGATAAAATCAGCATCTGCAAAAGTTATGCAAGCAAAATTTTCTAAAGATGAGTCTTTTGCTGATCATCTACCTAGTGTACAGATTTTTGGAAATACTGGTTTAGAGACAAGGTCTTATCAAGAGGATAAAAGAGTTAATCCAACTGCACAAACAACAGATTTTTCTTATAAAAAAGCTGAACTTTATATAAGTATTAGTGAAAATATATATAACGGTGGAATTATAGAAAATAGTATTGATGAGAAAAATGAGAGATTAAAAGCAAGCATATATGATTATAGAAACTTATTAGAGCGTAGTTCTTTAGATGTTATAAAAGCTTACCTAGATATAGTTTATAATAAAATGGCTATAGATGTAAATGATAAAAATATGGCAATGTTTGAAAAAATCTTAAATATAGTTAGTATAAAAGAGGAAAATGGTGCTGCGAGTAGTGGAGATGTTAACTTTATTAAAGCAAATGTTGATAATGCTAAAACATCTTTAGTTAAAAGTAGGGCTAGATATGCTGATGCTATATCTAACTATGAGTATCAACTTGGTGAGTTTACAAGTGTAAATACCCCAACTCAAAGTGATTTCAATTTAAGCATTTTTGATCTAAATAGCTCTTTAGATAAGCTTGAACATAAAAATGCACTTATACTTAGAAACAAGGCATATATACAAGCTACAGCCTTTTCTATAAAAGCACAATATGGTTCATTTGCACCAAAAATTGATTTTCAAATAAATGGTGAGAGTCGAAATGAGTTTGATAAGGGTTTAGGCGAGAGAAATAAGGCGAATGCTTTGATTAACTTCACTTACAACCTTTATAGAGGTGGTAAGGATGAAGCAAAACTTTCAAGATTAAATGCAAAGCTAAGTGAACTAAAGTACAACTTAGCAGATACAAGTAGAAAGTTAAGATTTGAAACTAAAGTTTTAAATAAATCTGTGAGCTCTTTAAAATCCTCTCTTGAATTAACAAAAAGTGAGGTTGAATCTGCTAGAAAAGTTGTTGACTCTTACTGGTTAGCTTTTCAAAATGGAACACAAAATCTACAAGCTTTGCAACTTGCACAAAGAAATTTAAATAGAGCAGAAGTTGACTATGTTAATTACAAAAAAAATCTTTATATAGATTATTTTAAACTTTTACAAAGAACTGGTGAACTTTTGGATTACCTGAAAATAGAATACAAACAAAGCTCAAAACAATTTATACAATAATTTGATAATAGTTTGATAAAAAATAAGGGCACCTCTAAAAACCCTAGTACCACTCAGAGGGAAGAAAAAAAGATGAGATTTTGTAAAAGCTTTTTTGAGTCATAGCCTTAGCTATGGCGATTAAAAGTTTTACAAAATATCGCTTTTTTTATCCCTCCCTTTGGGCATTACATAGGAGCTTACACTCTGCGTTAATCTTTTTTGACTTAGCTTTGGCTAGGTCTGTGCCCGAGCGTAGCGACAAAATGCCCTTGGGGTGCAAAAGATTGCCTTGATTGTAAACTCCTATGTAATGCTGAGGGGCACTAGGGTTTTTAGATGTGCCCATAAGCGTAAATTATATAAAAAAGTGTTATTCTTAATATTATGAATATAAATATTAAAACCTTTTTTATGCTTGCTGCATTTTTGATAATTGCATCTATAGGCACATCTTCTTATTTTGTTGTTTTATTGCAAAAGAGCTCATTTTATCTTGATTCTTTGGAAAAGAATAGACATTTTATGTATCTAAAAGCAGATGAGTTAAGACAATCTTCTGAGGATCTTACTAGATTTGCTAGAGAGTATGTAGTTACTAAAAATAAAAGTTATAAAGATAACTATTTTAAGATTATCAACATTAGAGATGGAAAAAGTTTAAGACCTGAAAATTACCATATGATATATTGGGATCTAAATGATACTTTGAGATTTACTAGACATAAAAATGGTGATTTAGAAAGTATTATAGATGAAATCTCTAAATTGCCATACTCAAAACGTGAATTAAAACTATTAAAATTATCTAAACTAAATTCTGACAACTTGGCTAAACTTGAAATAAGAGCTTTTAAATTAGTTGAAACAAAAATCAGAACAAATGAAAGAAGAGCTATTAAACTACTTTTTTCACAAAAATATAAACTTTTAAAGCAAGCTATAATGTTGCCTATAGATGAAGTTTATAAATCTGTTCAAATTAGAATTGATAATGAAATTATTTTATGTGAGCAAAAAATAGATTTTTATTTTGAGCTAATTTTTATGGTTTTTGGTCTTGGCTTTTTAATAATATTACTGATTATGCTTGTTGTTAGAAAAAAAATACTTAAACCAATACTTTGGGTAAGTAAAATGATAAAATTATTTAAAGTAAATAAATCTGCTGCATTAGAGTTAAATGTCTATAATGATGAGATTGGAAATATGGTTAAGTTTTTTTATGAGATGCAAGATAGATTACGTAAAGAGTATATGTTAAATGAATCTAAACGTATAGCTTTAATCCAAAGTGAACATAGGTTTAAAAAACTTTTTGATTATCAAAAAAATATCACTATAATCTCAGATGGAACTAAAACTATTGATGCAAACTTAGCTTTATATATATTTTTAGGAATTGAGAGTCTTGATACCTTTTATGAAAAGTATGATGATTTAAGTGAACTTTTTATATATAGTAACTCTACTGCAAATTTAAAAAGTATCCCTTATGGTTCAACTTGGATTAGAGAGTTAAAAAACATTGATCAAAAAGATAGAATTATCTCTATGAAAAACTCACGTGGCAAGGTATACTTTTTTGCAGTTAGTTTAGGCTTTTATGAACATAATAATTTTATAGTCTCTTTTACAGATATAAGCTCAACTTTAAGTGAAAACATGGATTTAAGTCAAAAACTTGAACATGATAAATTAACAGGAACTTTTAATAGAGAATTTTTCTACAACAATATAGATAATATAATCAAACATAGTACTATAAAAAGCTACTTGTCTGTTACTATACTTGATATAGACTTTTTTAAAAGTGTTAATGACACTAAGGGTCATGACGCAGGTGATAGAGTTTTAATTGAACTTTGTGATTTGGTTGAATCATCTATTCGTGATGATGATTACCTTGTTAGGTGGGGTGGAGAAGAGTTTATATTACTTATGAAGATTGATAGTAAATATAAACTGATTACAGCTTTAGAGCATCTAAGAAAAAAGATAGAGTTAAATGAATTTACTGATGTTAAAAGGTTGACTTGTAGTTTTGGTGTTAGTATATATAAAGATGATGAGGATATAGATGTAACTATAAAAAGAGCAGATTTAGCCCTGTATGATGCAAAAAATAGTGGTAGAAATAAAGTTAGTTTAAAAGTATAAATTGAAACAAATAATTGTAAAAATTTTAGGTCCATTAATATTAATATATTTACTTTTAGGTGTACTAATTTTAGTATTTGGCCCAGACCAGCTACTTTATAAAAATGTTGATGATAAATTTTTTGACTTAAATATTAATATTGGACTAGGGGTTCAACTACTTGTATTTTTATACTTTTTATATAACTCGTGTTATAAAAATAGATGTGTAGATTTTAAAGCTTATATAGCAAGAGAGAGAAAATCTATGGAAAATAGTTCTCTCTTTTTTAAATATTTTGGCTTTATTTTTATCTATGCTATGTTTTTTTCTACTCCATTTATGATCTCTACATTGATTACATTCTTTTCTGGAATGATATACTTTAATACTTATTCATTTTTTGTTGGTGATAAGATAGAAAAAACTTTATATATGGATTACGCAAGAGCTCATTCGAGGATAGATTTTGCTGTTGCTTCCCCATCTTCAGATTATAATCTTAGTGGATATTTAGATGCCTTAGGTTTTGATTTAGGTGATTCAGATAATACTCCCTATGTTATATATGGAGTTGACAAATATAGTAGTGGTAAATGTAAAGTAGTACATGTAAGAAAAGCTTACATTTATAAAATAATTGCAGTTAAAAATAAGTATGGGTATTTTGTAAATGATCTTAAGCGTTTATATGATTATGAGTACACAAAAAAAGAGTTAAGTACTTTTTCTTGTAAGGTAGAGTACGGAAGAGATATCTCAAGGTAAATTTTGAACTAATAAATTTTTGATATATTTAACCTCTAGAGAGTTCTATAAGTTCTTTATCTTTAAAGAGTAGATTATTTACAACTTGGGTAATTGTTGTATTTCTCTCACTAGCGATTTTAGATATAAACTCTTCAAGTTTTGAATCTAAATAAATTGGTAAATGAAAATTTGCATTTTCTTTGTAAAATTTTCCTCGTTCACCTTTTGAAAAGTCATATTCATCTTTCATCTTTTATCCTTGATTATAAAATTTTGTTTCGTTCTTTGTAGCTTTTCTAGCACTTATCATCCGTATGTTATATGTGTCTTTGTCTAATGAGATATATGTATGAATTACAACAAGTGTCCGAGTTTTAGCATCTAAACCAATTGTAGCCCACCTCTCTTCATCTTCACTATGACTTTCATCAAACACAGAAATAGAATTTTTGTCCTTAAAAATTGAAGTTGCATCTTCAAAGCTAATTTTATGTTTAGATAAATTTTTCTTTGCTTTTATCGGATCCCATTCGAAATTATAGTTCATAAAAAGCCTTTATAAATTATAGCTAAAATACAAAAAATCATGAAACATAGTATTTTATAAAGGCTAATCTAACTTTGTTTGAAAAATGATTTTAGATTAACCCCAGAAGTGCAACAAGTAAAACTGGCGGTGTTATAACTAAGCCAACTTTCATATATTCACCCCAAGTTATGGTTACACCTTTTTGTGAGAGAACATGTAACCAAAGTAGGGTAGCTAAAGAACCTATTGGTGTCATTTTTGGACCAAGGTTTGAGCCTAAAATGTTTGCGTAAGCTAAAAACTCAGCGCCAGTCTCTTTTATAGCTATATCCATAATCATAATTGTTGGCATATTGTTCATAACTGAACTTATAATGGCAGCTAAAAATCCAGTTCCTATGATTGCAAGTTCATTTGATACACCTAGCATTGCGTCAATAAGAACAGCAATATAATCACTCAAACCATCATTTTTAAGCCCAAATACAACTATATAAAGCCCTATAGAGAACCATACAACCTGCCAAGGTGCTTCTTTTATAATCTTTTTTGGCTCAGACACATTGTAGTGTTTACTTAAAGCTAGAAAAACAAGTGCTCCACCTAAAGCAAAAAATGACACAGGGATATTAAAATAATCACCTATAAAGTAACCCACAAGAAGGAAAGCTAAAAAGAACCAAGAGATTTTAAATAGTTGGTGATTTTTTATAACATCATCTTCATTTGCTAAAGTAGTTATATCTAATCTTTTTGGAATACTTTTTCTAAAATATACAAAAAGTATAAGTATAGAAGCTAAAATACTTAGTATATTTGGTAAAAACATATTTTTAGCAAACTCAACAAATCCAATGTCAAAATAACCAGCAGTTACAATATTTGTAAGATTTGATATAACTAATGGGTTTGAAGCAGAATCTCCAATAAATCCACCAGCAATTAAAAAAGCAAAGATAGCGGCTTTGTCCATCTTTAAGTACTTCATCTTAGCTAAGAGTATAGGTGTCAAGATTAATGCTGCTCCATCATTTGCAAACAATGCCGCAACTAATGCACCAAGAAGTAAGATATAAACAAACATTAAGTAGCCATTACCTTTAGATATTTTTATCATCTTTATAGCAAGATACTCAAAAAATCCAAGTTCATCTAAAAGCATAGAGAGTATAATAATCCCCACAAAAGCTAAAGTAGCATCCCAAACTATAGATGTAACTTCTAAAACATCCATGTAGTCAACTACCCCTAAAGCAAGAGCTACTAGCGCTCCTATAACAGCAGTTGTACCTATTTGTAAACCACGAGGTTGCCAAATTATAAAAATAAGTGTGATTAAAAATATACTAAAAGAGAGTAACATCTATAGTTCACTTTTTATGGAATGTAGAGTGTATGTTTTAATTATATGTTTCAAGTAAAACCTTTTTTTACAAAAGTATAACAGATTAATAAGTATAAATCAAGATATATTGATATATTACTTTTATTGTAAACACACTTTGGCTTTAGTGTGCTCTCAAATTAAGTTTTAACCAACTCTTCTGCTTTTTTTACACCATCAAGAGGTATCCCTCTTTGTATGATTTTGTTTGTTATATCACTCTCAACTAACTCTTTTTTATCTCTTTTTTGCATTAGTAGTATCTGATCAAGTGATGTGTCATCATTTTGGAAAGATTTAATAAAATCAAGAATTTTTTTATAATCAGCATAGGCATTTTTAAATTGGTATTTTGATTTATCATTTTCGTTATAAACCTCTGTAGCTGACTTTCCTGACTCTAATGCAGTTCTTAAAAGTTTACTTTTTCTAATTGGAAAGTATTTTGCATTCATATAATGATGGTCTATCACAAGTCTAATAGTATCTAAATCTTTTTTTGATTCTAAGATGTTTGGTACTATAAATATGGGTATCTGTTTAAATTTTAAAAGTGCAGTTAGTGTTCTATATACAGAGTTGGCATCATTTATAGTTGGGATTAAAATCAAATCTAACTTTTCTATAGCTTCATAAACTTGAGAGTTTTCAAAACCACCAAAGTCGTAAATACAGTTTTCATACATACTTAGTTTATTAGGCATAAACTTGGAGTTTTTATACTTTTGTAAGCTGACTGAGAAGTCATTTGTGACATACTTAAAGTCCAAATCCAAAGCCAAAGAGAAAGATAAAGATGTTTTTCCAACTCCACCTTTACTAGAAAAAATACCAATTTTCATAATAATACAACCTTTTAATAGTAAAAGGCAATTATATCACTTAAAAGTAACTAGTATAAAAAATATTTCAATTTGTCATAATTTTATTGGACTACGCTTAAGTGTGAGACTCCATAAATGTTATAATGCTTAGATTAGCTATATAAAGGTTCTCACATAGAAACATTTAATCCAAATCTCTTTTTAAAAAATCCACACATCCAAACACTTTTTGCTCCACTTTTTAGAAAACAAAAAACTCCTAAAGTTGAAGTTGAAACTTTTACCTTGAGTGATGGTGATTTTGTTGAGTGTTATTGGCATAATAAACAAAAAAATCCATCAAAAATATTGGTTTTATTTCATGGTTTAGAGGGCTCTTTTGAATCATCTTACATACAAGGGATGATGAACTACTTTGCTAAGGAGGATTACACTGTAGTTTTGATGCATTTTAGAGGTTGCTCTGGTAAAGATAACAAGATGCCTAGACTTTATCATAGTGGTGAAACTGGTGATGCAAAAGAGTACATAACACATCTTAGCAAAACTTACCCATCTAGTGAACTTTACGCAACTGGTTTTTCACTTGGTGGAAATATGCTTCTAAAACTTGTAGGTGAATGGGGTGATAAATGCCCTTTAAAAGCTCTTGTATCTGTAAGTGCTCCTTTACAGTTAGAGCTTAGTGCACTAAAAATGTCAAAAGGCTTTTCAAAGTTTTACCAATGGTATCTGATCAAAGATTTAAAAAAGTCTGCACATAGAAAGTTTGAACTTTTTGATATGAGTAAGTATGTAGGTATAAAAAAGGATGAGATAGACAAGTTAAACACTTTTTGGCTTTTTGATAACAAGATAACTGCTCCACTACATGGTTTTAAAGATGTTCATGATTATTATAAAAAATCAAGTTCAAAGCAGTATTTAAAATATATAAAAGTTAAAACTCTTGTTATAAATGCTTTAGATGATCCATTTATGGGTTCAGGTGTTATCCCAAGGGAAGATGAAATTTCTTCTAGTGTTACACTTTACAACCCAAAGTATGGAGGACATGTAGGTTTTGTTGAGGGTAGTTTTTTTAAACCTAACTTTTTTGTGGAAAGAGCAGTTAAGTCATTTTTTGATAAATAGCTTTAAACTTTAGTGATGAAAGTGGAGTGTCGTTTTCTAGTATGCTAAACTCTAACTCATTTAAGGGCACATCTAAAAACCCTAGTACCCCTCAGAGGGAAGAAAAAAAGATGAGATTTTGTAAAAGCTTTTATGAGTCATAGCCTTAGCTATGGCGATTAAAAGTTTTATGAAATATCGCTTTTTTGTAAGCACCAAGTAAACCCCATCTAGCAAAGTGAACAGTTTTAACTCAGTTCCACATTCCAAGGTAGCAATTCCTCAATATTTTTTCCCTCAGCTTCATAAATAGGAAGCTGAGTAAGTATATGTTTTAGATAAGCATGGGCATCCAAAT
>WFNF01000144.1 GCA_015488775.1 Helicobacteraceae bacterium | reverse complement strand
CTAAACTTGGTTTTGTACCACTCTCAACTTTTGCTAAAGTAGCATACAGACAAAGTGCTTCAGTAATAAAGTCTGAGATGGCTTCTCCTGTAACTTTTGTTTACATAACACCAAATGAAGGGATAACACCAACTGCATATAAAAAAGCAGCACAATCTTTAATAGATGAGATAGACTTTGAACCAGGTTACTATGTGCAGTGGGCTGGACAATCTGAATACTTAGAATCAGCTATGCAAAAAATCATCTGGATTATACCAGCGGTCTTACTTAGCATATTGGTTCTTATATATTTTGCACTTAAAAAAATGGTACCAACACTAATAGTATTTTTTACTCTACCATTTGCTCTTTTAGGTGGTTTGATATATATAGATATGTTAAATTTTGCTATGAGTATAGCTGTAATTGTTGGATTTTTAGCTCTTTTAGGGGTCGCAGCAGAAACAGCAATAGTTATGATAGTTTATCTTCAAGAGAGTGTTGATGAGTCTAAAGAAAAACATAAAGATGAGTTTAATGAAGATCATATAGATGCAGCCATATATGAGGGTGCAGTTCAAAGAGTTAGACCAAAACTTATGACAGTATTTGCCATATTAGCAGGTTTAGCACCTATTATGTACACACACGGAGTTGGTAGTGAAGTGATGCAACGCATCGCTGCACCTATGCTTGGAGGGATTATAAGTTCAGCGATACTTAGCTTGGTTATAATTCCAATACTATTTGAGGTTTATTCAAAATCACAATTAAAAAAAGGTGAGATATAGATGAAAAAAGTATATAAAGTGGAAAATGTAAAATGTGGTGGGTGTGCTTCAACACTCAAAAGTAAACTTCTTGAAGAGTTTGGTGAGGTTGAAGTCAACTTAGATCTTATGCCAAGAGAGATAAGTTTAGATATAGAAGATGATAAAGAGCAAGATTTAAGAGTAGCTTTAAAAAAACTTGGTTATCCAATGAGTGATGAAAAACTAGGTGTCTTTGATACCGCGAGTACTAAAGCTATGAGTTTTGTATCTTGTGCAGTGGGGAAAGTTGAAAATGGCAAAAATTAAACTAAGCTTTATTTTTTTAGTTTTTATATCATTGTTGCTTGTCTCTTGTGGTGATAAAAAAGAGGCTGAATCTACTCCAGGTATGAAATGTGGAGCTGGCAAGTGTGGAGCAAATATGTTTGATGGTAACTCTGCTTTAGCTAAGAAAAAAGCCAATATTTTAAGACAAATGAGAGAGGATGATCCAAGAGAAGCTTGTGTAAAAAGTGCTACAACAACTAAAGATGCTTATAACTGTGTTAGAGAGAAAGATGGTAAAAAACTTACCATGAAATGTGGTGCAGGTAAATGTGGTGCTTCAATGAAAAAAGAGCCAAAAAAAGAGGAGCCAAAGATGAAATGTGGCGCTGGAAAATGTGGAAACGGAATGTAGTATAAAATGAAAATCTTATTTTTAGAAGATGATTCTGTTATAGCAGATATAGTTTTAGAGTTTTTAAATGAGTCTTATGAAGCTGTGCATTGTTTTAACTCAAATGATGCTTTAAAAGAGGCTGAAAAAAACTCTTATGACTTATATATTTTTGATATTAATGTGCCTGGTATATCTGGAATAGAACTTTTAAAAACACTAAGAGATTTTAATGATACTACTCCTGCTATTTTTATAACTGCATATCAAGATGTTAGCTATCTTAAGGATTCTTTTAGCGTTGGAGCTAATGATTTTATAAGAAAGCCTTTTGAGCTAGAGGAGCTACAAGCTAGAGTTGAAAATATAAAAAAACAGTTCAACATTGACACAGATATAAAGATAGGTACAGATATAAAATTTTGCCCAAATCTTCATACTATAAATATAAAAAATAAAAAAACATCTATCTCATCAAAAGAGAGTGAGATACTTCACTACATCATTAAAAACAAAACAAGAGTTATATCTACAGATGAGTTACTACAAAGCTTGTGGGAATATGAAGATATGCCATCAAATGACACTATAAGAACTTACATAAAAAAACTTCGCTCCATCATAGGAAAAGAGCATATACTGAACATTAGAGGTGAGGGATATAGATTTGAATAATCTTGAAAAGAACTCTTTTTACTCCTTTTTAGCTCTATATATAATCTCTTCAGTTGCTTTTATACTTTTAAGTTTTTATTGGTACTACAATGCTCAAAAAACTTCCCTTCAAAGTAACACTTACTATAAACTTCAACATATAGCAGATACCATCTCAAAAAAAATCATCCAAGCTCATATGCAAGGGTATAGCTACACACCAAAATTCAAAGATCAAGATATAAAAGTATCTCTTGTTAATACAAAAGATAAAGTTGTATATGGGGATTTAGACTTTATACCATCTAAAGAGGATTACTACACAAAAAAAGGGGTCAATACACTTATATCTAACTCACCACAAGAGCATTTAGATATAAAATATGTTGTAGTTCAAAGTCAAATCCTAAGACAAGAACTACAAAGCTTAATTTATGAAATCTTTACTATAGGCATTATTTCTATTGTTATTATGATTATTTTAGCATACTTTTTATCTAAACTTTTTATGAAACCAATACACCAAAAAATATCTCAAATAGAGAGTTTTGTACATGACACAACCCACGAGTTAAACACCCCTATAACTGCTCTTAAAATGTCAGTTTCAAGGGCATTGAAAAAACAAAGTTATGATGAAAAAATTTTAAAAAACATCTCTATAAGCACAAAGCAACTTTTTGATATCTACAGTGCCCTAACCTACCTATCTTTTGAGTCTAAAACAAAAAATATTGAGTTAGTAGATGTTTGTAATACACTTAAAAACTCAGTTGAATACTACAAAGAGTTAGCACAAAGTAAAAACATAGAGTTAGACTTAGAGTGTGAAGAGTTTAGTTTTAAAATAGAGCAAACTAAACTAACAATGCTTTTTGGAAATCTGATCAACAACTCTATAAAATACTCCCATCCAAACTCAAAAATAGAGATAAGTCTAAAAGATGGCATTTTAAAAGTAAAAGATTATGGCATAGGGATACAAAACTCAAAACTTGAACAAATTTTTCAAAGATTTAACAGAGAAACAACATACGCAGGAGGCTTTGGCATAGGCCTAAGCATAGTAGATAAAGTGGCAAAAGAGTACAAACTAGAGATAAAAGTTTACTCCAAAATAGATGAGGGGAGTAGTTTTTTGGTTTATTTTTAAACAATATCAACTCTTTTGCTATGAGAGTAAATATTTTCACACTCTTGGCATTAATAGCTAGTCAATAACTCCCAAGCTTCACCATATTCACTATCATATAT
>WFNF01000143.1 GCA_015488775.1 Helicobacteraceae bacterium | reverse complement strand
TCTTTTAGACTCATCTATGGCCTTTCTTCCACTCTCATTACAAGCAACAAGCCCTAATGTACTAACACCTAGTAAACTTGTCTTAAAAAAATCTCTTCTTTTCATTTTATACCTTTAAAAAAAATCCATGGTTAGTTGCTCTTTAGCATCTGTATTTAGAAGTTTATATACTTCATCTTCGTTTTCACTAATTAATGCATAGTGAAACGATTCATTTTGCAGTACATGTATAGCATTAATTATGTTTTCATACAAAAATACACCATCATAGTTTTTTAACTCTTCATAGTATTTTTGATTTAAAATATATATAACTTTCGCCCAAGATGCTTGCTCTTTTAAAAAATCTATAAAACTAGGTATATACTCGAATGCTTTTTCAAATATTAAAACTTTTTCACTTGAGCCAAATTCTTGTTTTGCAAGAGAATTATTTGTAAAAACTGGTTCGAAATGTTTTATGTTTTTAAACTCTTTTAGTCTAAATTTTATCTTGTTATTATGTAAAAAATTAAAAATATTTTCTATAAAAGGGACAAAAAAAGGAGACAGTGTAACTCTCTCATAAAATATATCATTAAATATAAAAGAGGTTTCAAAAAGTGTTTGTTCTGTAATAATAACTTTTTTTAAAATATTCGTTTTAATGTTTTGATGATTTATAAAGATATTTTCATTTATATTTTGAGGATTATATATAACTATATCATTTTTTTGTAGTGAGAATGATTTTTTAGCTAAATTTCTAAGTGAATCATCAAATATTGTTATTGAATTTTGAAAGTCAAAGTTCTGAAGTAATTTTAAAGATATTTGATCACAAGAGTAAGCTTTTATCTCATTTTTAATAAAATGGAATCTGATCAAAGATTCTAAGGCTTGATTTATATTTTCAACTTTTATCCAAGCAATCTCTGCATCTGTTATTTGAACTTTATTATCAAATATTACACCATAGGCACCATTATATATAGCATCATCTATTTCATCTATATCAAAGGCAAAAAAAAGTGAACCACGACTCACTTTTTTTATATCAATACATACATCGCTAAAAGATGATATATTGGGAGTGTTTAGTAAATCACCCCCAATAAGTGCTACAGTGTTTTCAAGTATCATCCAACTTTTGTACCAGAAGTTTTTCTTTTTTCAGGTCTAACTAAAACTAATCCATCTTTATCTTTAGCAGCAAGGATCATACCCTCAGACAACATACCCATAAGTTTAGCAGGTTTAAGATTGGACACAACACACACTTGAGTATCTATAAGATCATCTGCACTATAAAACTCTTTTATTCCAGCTATAATCTGTCTAGGTTGCTCTTCACCTAAATCAACTTGAAGTCTTAGCAACTTTTTGCTTTTTTTAACCTCGTCAACCTCTAAAACTGTACCAATTTTTAAAGATGTTTCAAAAAACTGATCAATAGTTATGATGTTGTCTTCTTCAACTGTAGATACCTTTTTCTCTACAGCTTTCTGCTCTTTTTTAACTTCTTTTGGATGCTCTTGTATCGGAGCTTCATTCATTAAAGGTTCCTCTATTCTAGGAAATAGTGGCGGTACTTTTTGTATAACAAAATCACTTAAAACATCATCGTCATCTATAAAACGCGTGTATGAATCAGCATTTATTTCAAAACCTAAAGCAGAAGCTATTTTTTGAGTAGTATGTGGCATAATAGGATTTAACATAATGGAAACTTTTGCCAATATATTTGCTACAAGTGCAACTGTTGCTAATGCCTCATCTTTTTTATTCTCTTTCATTTTAACCCACGGTGCATATTGCTCTATAGATTTATTTGCGATACTTAAAGCTTTCCATAACTCCTCTAGGTATCTATGAGTTTGAACATTTTGCATAAAGCTATCTAATGATTCTATAACTTTTGTCATTTCAGTGTACTCAGAAGTGTGATACTTGACAACATCTACGCTTGAAATTGCAAATTCAGAATACTTCCCACTCATCCCAATTATACGATTAAGTAAGTTTCCTAAATCATTAGAAAGTTCTGAATTAACTCTATCTATAAAAGCTCTTTGTGAGTAGTCACCATCTTGCCCAAATGGTACTTCTCTAAGCATGAAGTATCTAAAGTTTTCATACCCATAAACATCAGCAACCTCTTTAGGACTAACAACATTTCCTTTAGATTTGCTCATTTTCTCACCATCTCTAGTCCACCAACCATGAGCGCAAATACTCTTTGGTAAAGGCAAATCTAAACTCATTAAAAATGCAGGCCAATAAATCGCATGAAATCTTAATATGTCTTTTCCAACAAGGTGCTTTGTGGCAGGCCAAAACTCTTTCATTAAACTTTCATCATCACTTCCATAACCAAGTGCTGTTATATAGTTAAGAAGAGCATCTAGCCAAACATACATAACATGTTTATCATCATTTAATTCTTTTGGAAGTGGAACACCCCAAGTAAATGAAGTTCTAGTTACTGAAAGGTCATGTAACCCATTTTTAACAAAGTTTATAACCTCATTTTTTCTTGAACGTGGTAGTATAAAATCATCTTGCTCTTCGTAAAGTTTTAAAAGTCTGTCTTCATAAGATGATAATTTAAAAAAGTAAGATTCCTCTTTAACTATGGTTGTTCCACGTCCACAATCTGGACAAAATTCATTATCTATAAGTTGTGATTCAGGAAAAAAAGTTTCACAAGAAATACAGTAATGACCCTCATAATCACCTTTATATATATCACCTTTATCGTACATCGTTTTAAAAGCTTTTTGAACGCCTATCTTATGATCTTCATCTGTTGTTCTAATAAACTTATCATAATCTATATCAAAACCATCCCAAAGATTTTTAAATGTTGCACTTATCTCATCAGCAAACTCTTTAGTAGATTTACCATTTTTTTTAGCAGATTCTTCGATCTTTTGTCCATGTTCATCAGTACCAGTTAAAAAATAAGTTTTTTTACCTTGAAGTTTTGCATACCTAGCTAAAGTATCTGCTATAAAAGTTGTATAAGCATGCCCAATGTGGGCTTCACCATTTACATAGTAGATAGGAGTTGTTACATAGTTGTTCATTTTTTACCTTTGCATTTTATAATGAAAATTTTGATTATTTTGAGTTTAAAACTCAAACCCACCAGTCTCACCCTTAGACATGGAATCATATACAGATTTAACATAAGATTGTCTTGTTTCACAGTTTAGATATTTATCACATTTTGAGCATGACTTTAAGTTATGCTCTTTTTGACACTCTTGAAGATCTTTTAAATGTTTATCAAGAGTTGCTTCATAATCAGTCTGCATAAACTTCTTTTACTTTAGATATCTCATATTTACTACCAAAAAAACAAGGGGATGTATCGTGTATGTGTGAACATCCTAACTCAAGTAGCCTTTTTTTACCATCAAGTGCCTCACCACCAGCACTTTCATATATAAATGCAAAAGGAAAAACTTCAAATAGTTTTCTAAGTTTTCCATCTGGTTTATCTGAAGTTGCTGGGTATGAAAAAAGTCCACCACCTTTTAGTAAAATCTGATGTAAGTCTGGAACCATACCACCTGAATATCTTAAACGGTAACCCTCTGCAAATAATGAGCCAACCATAGATTTATGCTTACTCTCCCAATTTTGTTGAGTTCCACCTGGTGCATTTAACTTGCCTTTTTCATTAAGCTTGATATTTTTAACAAACTCAAAATTTCCGTTTTGCAATATATAAAGTTTAACTTCATCTTTTGTAGCAAAAACAAGTTCAACTCTTGGCCCATAAACAACGTAACACGATGCTACCATGTTTGATGCACAAAAAGATTTAGTATAAATTCCAAAAATTGAACCAACACTAAGATTTACATCTACTAAAGATGAACCATCTAATGGGTCATAAGCTATGAGGTATTTACCATCAGCATGTAACTCATCTTCGTGCTCTTTCTCTTCGCTAGCTATAGTTTTTATAGCAGTTATCTTAGAAAACTCCTCTTCAATTATCATATCACATTGTATATCTAATTGTAGTTGAGTTTCTCCAGAACTATTTTGTTCAGTTGAATAACCAAAATCTTTAACATCTATGGCCTTTTCAATACGCTTTGCACTAATCTCTATCGCTCTTAATATATCTTGCATTATTTATACTTCCTTAGCATTTTTTAAAATCCATTCTATAACTTCATCTACATTATTTAAGTCTAATATATCTACATCTTTTGGTAAATTATACTCTTCTAGATTTATAGTATCATCTATAGCCAAAGCATTCATGTAACCAAAATAATCCTCATCTAGCGAGTTTCTAAATATACTTATTCTAGGTAGAGGTAGATTTTTTAAGCCTTCAACTAAAAGTATATCAAACTCATTAAATAAAGATATTAATTCATCTAGCTCTTTGTGTCTTTTAGAAAAATAAGTAGTCCTTTGCGGTGAAGTCACTATAACTTCCGCACCAGTTGAAGAAAATTTATAACTATCTTTACCCTCAACATCAAATTTTGCTTTATCTTTAGGATCATTTTTAATTATGGCAACTTCTTTTTTATATTCATGAATAAGTTTCATGGCAATTTTTTGTATTAAAGTTGTTTTTCCACTATTTGATGGTCCTGTAAAAGCTACTGCAATTCTTTTCAATCTATTATCTTTACTGTTTTTATTAATATTATGTGCTTTTATGAACAAAGCAAGGACACAAGTGTCCATGTTTAAGCACCCCTAAATCCACAAAAATTACGTTTTGAGAAATTGGTATAACTTATTTATCTTTAGAATAGATATATAAGATCATATTTTAATTGCAATTATAGTTAAGATTTATTGAATTACAAGTAAAATACAAAGATGAAATATATCTTCTTAATAATTACTACACTTTATATGCACTCTTGCTCACAAAAAAATGGATTAACTTCATTTAATCTTGATCAAAAGAAAGAGAAAGCTCTTACTTACTCAAAGTCATTTAAAAAGACTTCAAACTTTAAAACAAAAGCGATGTTTAATGTTTTATTTTTAAATAAAATAGAAAAAGATAGTAACAATTATAATTTCTTAATCTCTTCATATATAGACAAAGATTTATTTGTGTGCAATAAAAATGATACATTAGGTTTGAACTTTGACATTTTAGATGGGAGAAATAAACCAATAAAAATTGAAAAACTTCAAAAAAATGATCCACTTATGGATTATTTTAGTATAAAAAATACTTGGTTTAATTATTATAAAATAAGTTTTATAAATACAGCTAGAGATGTTAAACTAAATTTTACTTATTGTAAAGAGGATTTAGGAAAAGTTTTTTATATTGTTAATGAGGAGTAAATAGCTTGCTAAAAAAGCAAACTATTCACTAGGTTTTATATAAAGTCTACGTTAGCAACGTGTTTTTCTAAACCTAGTTCAGTTGGAGTACATCCAAGAGCTAAACCTATCATTTGTTGCATATGTAGTATAGGCATACTACCCTCACGACCAACTGCATGTAAGTTATGATCTTGTTGAGTATCTAGTTTTAAGTGACATAAAGGACAAGGTGTTACCATCCAATCAGCATTTGCATCAATAGCACCAATAGTAGCGTTACCAGCAAGTGCAGCAGCTGTTTTTGGAGCTTGAAGTTCTGCGTGGAAACCACAACATTTATTTTTCTCTTCATAATCAACATTAGTACCACCACAAGCGATAATTAAATCATCAAGTGAAGTTGGCATATATGGATTTTCTCCACCATTGCTTTCATTTTGAAGCTCACTTGGTCTGATGTTGTGACATCCATAAAATGGTGCTATATTAAACTGGCTAAGTGGCTTAACAACTTTTTCTTTTAGTTTATCTAAGCCAAAATCATCATTAATAGCATAAAGAAAGTGCTTGATTTCAGAAGTACCCTTGTACTCTAAACCAACCTCTTTAAGTTTTACATTAACTTTGTTTTTTAACTCTTCATTGTTATCTAGTCTATGTTTTGTCATTGCAGTATTTAGTTGACATGTGTTACATATAGTAACCATAGTCATTCCACGAGCCTCAGCATAAGCTATATTTCTAGCATTTAATACTAAAGATAAAAAGTCATCATAATCTTGAAGATGTGAAGCTCCACAACAAGAAGCCTCTGTAAGTTCAACAAGTTCAATTCCTAATTTGTCTGCAACTGCCATAGTTGACATCATTTGTTCTGGAGTACTCTCTTTAGCAGTACAACCAGTAAAAAGTGCGTATTGTAATTTTCCCATATAGTACTCCTAGTATTTCGATTTTGATGATGATTTAACTAAAGTTTTTATCTCATCTAAATTATCAGATTTTGGCATGTTCCATGGTAAAACAATTTTACCTTTTTTAAACATTTTTAGTGCAACAGGAACATGTTTCATAACACCAATGTTACCCTCGGAGTAACGAACAAGTTCACCCTCATCTAAAATACCATGTTTTTTAATTGAGTGAGCAAAACCAACTGCATGACGCTCAGCTACAGGATTGTTTTTGATACCCTCATCAAAAATCATATTATGAAGACCTGTAATTTTACCAATTGGGTTTAACTCTTTTGGACAAACCTCAGCACACTCAAAACATTTAACACAATCCCAAACACCTTGACCTTGCTTGCTAAGTTCTTCAAGTCTATCATGATGTGCATCATCACGAACATCAGCTTCAAATCTAAATGCTTTAACAAAAGCAGCAGGACCAAAGAAATCTTCGTTTACTTCAACAACAGGACAAGCATAGTGACAAGCACCACACTGAATACAATAATCTGCTTCAAGAAGCTCTTCTGTTTCAGAAGGGCTTACAGCACATTCCATATTTGGATGCTCTTCAATATGTGAAATTAGATAAGGCTTAACTGCCTCATGTTTATCCCAAAAATCTTTTTTATCTATAATTAAATCTTTAACAGCTCTTTTTTTAGAAAGAGGGTCTAGTGTGATCTCTTCACCAAAAAGATCGATCATATCAAACATACGCTCTTTACAAGCAAGAGTAGATCTACCATTTACTTTTATAGCACACGCACCACAAATACCATGACGACAACTTCTTCTATAAGAGAAACTTCCATCAACATCCCATTTGATTTTGTTTAATATATCTAAAACAACATCTTCATGTGTTACTTCAAACTCCATATTTTGGTAGTAAGGTAAGTAATCTGTTTCAGCATTGAAGCGAAATACATTAAATTTTATAGTTTTTGTTTTAATACTCATATCTCTCTCCTAGTATGTTCTTGCTTTAACTTCATGCTTACCAAGTGTAACAGGTAATGTATCAAGTTTGATATCGCCATCTTTATTCATATAAGCCATAGTGTGTTTTAAGAAATTTTCATCATCACGAGTTGGAAAATCTTCTCTAAAGTGAGCACCACGAGACTCTTTTCTCTCTAATGCACTTACTACAATAAATTTAGAATAATCTAACATATGACCAAGTTCAATAGCTTCTTGAAGTTCAGTATTAAAGATTTTAGATTTATCTTTTATAGATATATTTTTAAATCTTTCTTCTAATTTTTCAATATCTGCTAATTGTATTCTTAGAGTATCTTCTGTTCTAAATACACCAGCATTATCTGTCATACCATTTTGAAGATCATCTCTAATTTGTGTAACTTTTTCTTTACCATTTACTGTAAGAACCCAATCAAGCTCATCACTCATTGCTTTAGCATCACTATCATCAGCAACTTTTAGGTTGATTGAATCCATTTCACTAATCATTGTTTTACCAACAAATCTACCAAATAGTAAAGCTTCAAGTACAGAGTTTGCACCAAGACGGTTAGCCCCATGAACAGATGAACATGCACACTCACCAGCAGCGTAAAAACCTTCAACATATTCGTCGTTGTTTTTACGAACATTACCAGCTTGATTTACAGGTATACCACCCATAGAATAGTGTGCAGTAGCAGAAATTAAGATAGGTTCTTTAATCATATCAAGACCTAAAAATGTGATAGCTAAATCACGTAATTCAGGAAGTCTTTCCATAATCTTTTCTTTTCCTAGATGAACTAGGTCAATATAAACTGCATCTTTTCTTGGACCAACACCACGACCTTCACGAATCTCTTGAATAATTGCACGAGCAACAACATCACGAGACGCAAGTTCCATAGCATTTGGAGCATACTTAGTCATAAAACGTTCACCCTCTGAGTTAAGAAGAATTCCTCCCTCACCACGAGCTGCTTCAGATATAAGAACACCATTACCAGATAAACCAGATGGATGAAATTGTACAAACTCCATATCTTCTAAAGGTAAACCATGACGGGCAACAAGTGAAAGACCATCACCTGTATTTGCATGAGCATTTGAGTTTATTTTAAAACTTCTAGCATAACCACCAGTTGCAAACATTATAGTTTTAGCATTAAAAATAACTTTCTCTTGGTTTGCAATATTAAAAGCTGCAACTCCATAGACTTTACCATTTTCATAAAGAAGATCAGCAGCGTACCACTCATCCCAAAATTCAACTTCAAGACGCATAGCTTGTTCAACTATAGTTTGAAGCAGGGTTAAACCAGTTCTATCTTTTGCAAAACATGCTCTTGGTGAACTTTGTCCACCAAAAGGACGTTGTGCAATAGTGCCGTTTTCATTTCTTGAAAAAACAGCTCCCATTCTTTCAGCCCAACGAATTGTTTCGGGAGCTTTTTGACACATAAATTCAACAACATCTTGATCAGCTAAATAGTCTGAACCTTTTACTGTATCAAACTCATGTAGTTCAATAGAATCTTCACTACTAAATGCAGCATTAACGCCACCTTGAGCAGCACCAGAGTGGCTTCTTAATGGATGTAGCTTTGTAATTACAGCCACTTTTTTACCAGCAGCTTGTAACTCTCTAGCAGCAGCACTACCTGCTAGTCCAGCGCCAACAATAACCGCGTCGTAAGTATGTATAGGTATACTCATTCACTTTCCTTGGATGATGAAATTATGCTAGATTATATCTTTTTTATACTTTATGAGCTTTAAAGTTGTGATAAAGTTGAGTCTTTATGTAATGTAAGTAGAAGAAATGAAACATTACCAATAAGTAGAGCTTTATATATTGGTAATGTTTAGATTAAATATGTTTTAAAGTGTGTTAAGATGATTCAAGTTTAGATTGTTTTAAAAATCTTCTGCATGATCTCTTAGTTGTGCTATTTTATTTCTACCTTTTTTAATTGCAGTTTGTAAAATCTCTTTTGCTTGTTTTAAAGAATCTTCAAGTGTTTTATTTGTTGGTTTTATAACAAATCCACCACTTATAGTAAATTTTAAACTTTGATTTGTTTTAGGTGCTTTAAAAACAGTTTCAATTAAAGATTTTCTAATTTTTTCACTATCTTTAAATGCTAACTCTTGTGATGACCTTGACATAACTATAGCAAATTTATCATAATCAACTCTAGCAATAATATCTGTATTTTGTTTATGTAGTGAAAGCATAAAACTAAATTTTTTCAATACACTTTGTGTAAAATCTTTAGGATATTTTTTATCTAATGCTCTAAAATGATCTACTTCAAATATACATACAGTTGTGAAATTACTGTCTTTAGCATTTTTTCTATTTGCAAACTCGTATGATAAACCTTTTAAGTTGTTTATCTCTGTAATTGGATCAACATTAGCAGGATTTTCATTTGTTTGAGGTTTTCTGCTCATTCTTTTATATATAGATTCAATCTCTTTTATTTGCAATGGACTACTGTCAAAGTCATGATCAACAGAATATAAAGCTTCAAGATCTTTTTTGATTAACGAAAATCTTTTCGCATACCATAGTATATTCATTAAAACAAAAAATAGAGTAGCATACATAAGATACTCTTTTAAAACAGACTTTGCTTCTATATATTTTAGCTCTTTTATAAGTAGTTTATTAATGTAATCATTAATTCTAGTATGTGATTCTAAAAAGCTAACTTCTCTTGAAGCAAGGTTTTGAGTATTTACATTATACCACTTTGAAGTTTTAGATATAAAGTTTTTTGTCAAACTCACTAAATCCTCTAACTCTTTATCATGATCAGGTTTTTCACCTAAAATAAAATTTCCAATATAATCTAAATTATAATATAAGGCCATATCTTTTAATGAATTTTCAAGTTTAGTGCTTTTTCCACGAAATTGAATATTTGATAATTCTAAGTCTTCACGACCAAGATTATATATCTCATCTATAAGTATAGATTGCTCATCAAGTAGATGAACCTTTTGAAAAGTATTTTTATCTTGAAGAATTGCAAGTGTACTTAATACAACTAGAACTAGGGTTATAAAATTAAAAACTAACCAGTTTGAAAAAATTTTATTTATTGAGACTTTCATATATACCAACTTTTTGACTATATTTTGTGTTATTTTAGATGTTTGAGCTTTAATTTGTGCTTAACAACATATACTTTATAATACCAATAGTATTAAATCGGAAGATTTATCACAAAATTTACAAAAAAATGGGTTAATTTGAATAAAGAAAGTTTTTTTATCTCTAAAATAGCAAGTAAAAAAAGTTATATTAGTGATGACGCTGTAGCTATTGACTCTTTTTTATACTCGAAAGATGCTTTTTTTGAAGATGTACATTTTAAAAAAGAGTGGCTGAGTTATTATGAAGTGGCTTATAAATCTATACTTATAAATATATCTGATGCTATTGCTATGAATGCAAAACCTTTGTATGCTTTAATTGCTTTGGCATACCCAAGTTCTATAAAATTTAGTGAGCTTGAAGAGTTGAGTTTAGGTTTTAAAGATGCTTGTTCAAAATATGGAGTTGAGATTATCGGTGGAGATACTATCTCTAACACTAAGTTAGATATAAGTGTAACCATAGTTTCTAAAGAGAGAAAAAACCTTTATAGAACTACAAGAAGAAAAAATCTTGTTTTTGCTTACACTGGAAGTGTTGGAAAATCTAAAAAAGAGTTAAATTCACTTTTTAGAGGTGGTAGCTTACCATTTAAATCAAAATTTAAAAAACCAACACTTAGAGATGTTTTTATACAAAAAGTTAGAAATCATATTGAAATAGGTATGGATATATCTGATGGTGTGTATGATGATCTTTCAAAATTATCTAGATTAAATAATTTTGATTATAAATTTTATGATAAAAATCGTAAAAAAGAGTTTTGTAGTGGTGAAGAGTATGAGATGCTTATAGCTTTTGATCAAAGAGATTTGAAAAAAGTAAAAAGAGTATCTGAGCAAACAAGGGTTAAACTAAATTTATTAGCTACTAGTAAAAGAGGTAAGTTTAATAATATATGTAAAGCCCATCATAAATAAGGATTAAATTGAATAGAGAATATTTTTTAACACATACACCTTTAGACTTTCATTTTAAACAAAGCCCTCGTGACTTTGTTGTTGAAGAGATACCATTGTATGAGTTTAGTGGAGTAGGGGAGCATTTAGTTATATTTGTTCGTAAAAAAGATTTAAGTACATGGGATATGTGTTCTATCTTAGCAAATTATTTAGGTATTAATGCTAGAGAGATAGGTTATGCTGGTTTAAAAGATAAAAATGCTTTAACTAAACAATATATATCAATACATAAAAAACATGAAGATAAATTGAGAGCGTTTGAACATGAGAAGATTAAATTTTTAAGTTTTGAATATCATGCAAATAAGATAAAGTTAGGACATCTCAAGGGCAATAGATTTTTTGTTAGACTTAAAAAAGTTAATCCTACAACTTCTTCTATTATTTCACAAGCAGTTAAAAGTATCAAAAAACTTGGTATGCCTAACTTTTTTGGATTTCAAAGATTTGGGACTGATAATGACAATTATCTCAAGGGCAAAGAGATTTTAGAGGGAAAGAGAAAAGAGAAAAATGTAAAACTTAAAAAGCTTTATATTAACTCTTATCAAAGTTTTCTGTTTAACAACTGGCTTAGCGAACGTATAAAATTTTCAAGAGTAATTGAGTCATTTAATGAAGATGAGATAAAAACATTGTATGATTTTAAATATATAAAAGAATATAAAAAGCAAAAACATCCATTTAAGGTTTTAGATGGTGATGTTTTAATGCATTACCCTTATGGTAGAGTTTTTTATGAAGAACTAGATAAAGCAGTTGAACGTTTTGATCAAAGAGACTTAAGTATTACAGGTCTTTTGAGTGGAAAAAAATCTTATATTGCAAAAGATGAAGCTTACTTTTTTGAGAAAGATATTGATTTAAAATTAAATGTAGATGGTGCAAGGCGTTATGCTTGGATATATCCACATGATGTTGAGTATGAATATAAAGAGAATGAAGCTTGGGGTGAGTTACACTTTAGTTTACCTAAGGGTTCTTACGCTACAGTTTTACTAGAAGAGATTGCAAAAAGAGAGATAAATTGAAAAAACAACATATTACAAGTATAATTTCTAGAGCATTTGGTAAATTTGCTTCAAAAGAGTTTCCAAGACCTTTACAAGTTTTAATAAATAAATCTTATGTTTCTATGATGAAGATAGATATGAGTCCTTTTGCTCTAACAAATACTTATCCATCTTTAAATAAACTTTTTACTAGAACTTTAAATGTTCCAAGAGAGATATCAAAAAATAAAGAGGACTTTATATCTCCTGCTGATTCTTTGATAACAGAGTTTGGTTTAATAAAAAATTATGAATCATTTCAGATAAAAGGGATGAGTTATAGAGTTGATCAACTTTTAGGTAGTGAATTTTCTCAAGATGAAAAAGATAGCTTAAAAGAGGGTAGCTTTGCTAACTTTTACCTAAGCCCTAGCGATTACCATCGTTACCATGTTCCATATGATTTAAAAGTAAATAAGGTAGTTCATATACCTGGTAAACTTTATCCTGTAAATATCCCGTATCTAAATAAACAAGTTGATCTTTTTATAGAAAATGAGAGAGTTATTTTAGAGTGTGAACTTGAAAATGGTAAAAAAATATTTTTAGTTTTAGTTGGCGCTTTAAATGTTGGTAAAATGACTTTAGATTTTGAACCATCTTTGCAAACAAATGTAAAAAGTAAAACTATAACAAAATACCTTTATACAGATAAATATATCAAAAAAGGTGAACAATTAGGTATGTTTATGATGGGTTCAACTGTACTTGTCTTAGCACAGGGTGATACATTAGATTGGAATGTATCTATTGATCAGAAGATAGCCTTTTCTCAAGTTGTGGCAAAAGTAAACTATTAGTATGAAGCAGGAGTATAAGATACAATTTGTAAAAGAACTTTTTAAATCTTATACTAATTTTGAATCACTTGTTTTAAATATAAATAGTTTTGAGGATAGAAGAGACTCTATAAAAGATGTTGTATCTGATCTTATACATAATGATTTAAAAAATAGTATTAATTTTAATTATATAAAAATTAAAGATGACTTTGATTTAAGTCAAATACTAAGATCTTTAATCAAAATTTGTATGGAAGAGTCTGTAGAATATATTTCTCAAAAACTATCTATTACACATGATGAAGCTAAAAACCTGATTTTTACTAATAGATATTTAAATTTTATAAATATACTTATGAAAAGGTATTTAGTTTCAAATTTTAAATATGTAAGTAGTGAGATTAGTGAATCTTTATTTATGCATATATCCACAACTTCAGATATGAAAAAATTAAATAAATTTGCATTATCTGTTGTTGAGGGTGAAGACTGTATGATGAAATCATCAATAACTGGAGTATGTGTAGTTAGTTTAAGTCAGTTGAAAATACATGTAGATA
>WFNF01000142.1 GCA_015488775.1 Helicobacteraceae bacterium | reverse complement strand
ACTACATACTCTAAGTTATCTAATTTTTGCTTCTCATTTTGCAACATATTTATATCTTGCGTTAGCTTATCACTACTTAATGTTTCTTTTGTGCTATTGTCTTCATCTATGTTATTTCTCTCTATTCTAATTAGTTCATTAATAATCTTTTCAAACTCTGCTATAATTTTAACAGTTTCAATTTGAATTTTTTTAATATTTTTACTATGCATACACATCTCTTCCTCATTCATATCTAAAACTATATTCTCTTATCAAGCTTGTCAATTTTTTTTCAAAAATTAAATTTATATTTCATAATCAACTATCTACTTCCATAAAGAAAGTTGTGTAATAGCCTCTTCTAAAATATTCAACTCTACACTACCCATCTGTATTTTACATTTCGGACAAACACTTGACATTCCTACTGGATTTATTACATCGCTCTTAGGTTTTATGATTTTGCTATATCCACATTTTGGGCATTTATATTTAAACGGTCGTGGTGCTATCATTTTTCGTATTCCTTAATGCAAACAACCTATCATTATAGGTTGCCTGAGTATTATACACAAGATAAACTTACACCAAACATAATCTATAATTATAGGGTGTAAGCTGTTGCATATTACTACGGAGGCATTTCATAAACGCATTGGTAAAAATGTTGCAAACCATAGAAAAGCAAAAGGCTTATCTCAACTTGAACTCTCTTTAGAGATGGGTTATAAATCCATCTCCGTAGTCTCTGGTGCTGAAGTTCATTACAACAACATCCACTTCAACATAGAACAACTCCTAAAAATCTCTCAAATCTTAGAAGTTGACATCTGCGAATTTTTTAAACCCTCGTAAAAAGTACTCTTTATCACACAGTACTTGATTGTAGTGTTTCATCGCCATCGCATATCTTTTGTAACTTTCCTCACCACTTTTAGGGCAGGTTTTTTCTGAACCAAAAGTAAGGTATATGTTCTTACCACGAGCGGCTCTTTGACCTAGTATATATGCTTTTTTTCTTTGTTTATAATACCAATCCCAACTAAAAACTAACAATTTTTCCACTGCTCAAGAATCAAGTTATACTCTGCAGTAGCTGTTTTATAAAGTTACAGCTTGGGACGGAATAAGGAATTTAGAAAAGTTGTCTTAACTGTTTGGGGTAGTATACTCTCCAGCGTTTAGTCTTGTAATAATAGAGGTAAGACGCATAGCGAGCTTATCTGTTTTTTTTGAGCGTTCTTTATTCATCATCTTCTAAATCAAGCCACCAGCCGATTATATCTCTATGTTTTTCTGCCGCTTTATAAAACCACTCCTCAACAGCCCCATATTCAAGTCCTATTCCACTCTCACTCTCAAATTTCTCTTCCCACTCCTCTTGTGATGAAAAGCCTTCAAGAATTGCAACTATAGAGTATCTTGCACCTATATTGTCTCCATGATTAGATTTTAGCAGTTCCATAAAGATTTTAAGGGCTATATCTTTATTCTCATCATTTGCCCATACAAACATAGCGAAGTTAAATATCATACGAATAATGTGTCTGTTCTCCATAAAACCCCAAGGAAGTTCATCAGGAAACCTGCCATTATTATCTATAAGGTCTATTGCTCTTTTAAAACCTCTCTCTATAGTTTTAATAGCATTTTCAAAGTCACCATCCATAAGATAGTACTCATATAGAGAGATATAAGGGTCAAAGTAATCAGGGTCTTTTTTGATGATACTTTTGAGTGTTTTTATACTCTTTTTGATATTTTCAGATTCAGGTGACTCTGTAAACTCCCAATAGAGTTCATTTACGGTGAATCTGTCTTTGTCTATAAACTCATAAGTATCACTTGCATCCTCTAGTGCAAACTCATCATCTGCATAAAGCCAAGACTCAATATCAGAAGCTTTTTGAGAGATAGCAGGTGCTTTTACATCAAAGTATTCTCCTACATCTTTTGCAGTTATACCTCCTCTTCCATTTAAACCGCTCTTTTTTAAAAACACATAGATAATGGCTGCTGCTAAAAGGTTGGGTTTTTGAGCGTTTTCAATAATTT
>WFNF01000141.1 GCA_015488775.1 Helicobacteraceae bacterium | reverse complement strand
CTTTTATATTCAAAAAAAAGAGAATTGTTTTATAGTTCATTTATATGGTGATTATTCTCCATCAAATTTCACAAAACTATTAAGTTTTAAAGATGAAATTTCAAATGAATTTGAAAACAATAATATTAAACTTATATGGAAGCCTCAAGAGGAATCTAATAGTGGCACTAGATGGAATATATTTTCAAAACTTGAAGTTGATAATTTAGAAGATGAAACTAAGTGGGATAAATATATAGATTGGCAGATTAGTACGATGATTAAGTTTTTACAGATATTACCAAAATATACAGAAAAACTAAAATAAAGTTTTACGATATTTATTAATTTTTAATATGTGAGACAATCAAAAGCCATACGGCTTTTGATTTAGAAGTTACAACTATTGTGCTACTTCTACAACAACTGGAGTTGATTCCCAGATACCGTGTTTTGTACAGTAACCGTGTGCAACTAAGTTAAGTTTTTTACCCATTGGACGGATGTTAAAAGTAACCTATGCGTGAGATTTTTCGTTTCCTAATGTACCTGGTACAAAAGATGCAGATGCTAGTTTAGTTTCACCATTAAAAGAGTGATAGACTCTATGAAGTGATCAAAATCATCTGGGTGAGTGTACTCGAGCTCATCATTTGTCATAGTACTACTTTACCAACTCCATTAATGTATCATAACTATCAACCACATCATACTTCACCTGATCAGAAGTAATTTTAGAGAAAAACTTTTCAGCACACTCTATTTTTACTTCTTCAACTTTTCTAATATTCATTGATGACATTGAGCCTTTTGTTTCTGCTATGAAATATACATGCTTCACTGAGCCTTCTTGGAAAGCTATTGCCCAGTCTGGATTGTAGTGCCCTACTGGCGTTGGGATGAAGAAGCTATTTGGTAGTTTTGCATAAACAACTACTTCTGTGCTTGTGTCTAGTTTATCAGCAAAAGTTTTTTCACCTTTTGAGTCTGTAAATACATAGTCGTAGATGTGATTATCAACTTTCATTGCTTTATCAAAACTCTCTTTTGGTTTCTCTTGGGTAAATATATCACTACTATGAGTATCATCTATTGGGTCGTATGCTAAGTGTTCTATAACCGTCGTTGCTTTTTGCTCATTGATTAGACGACTAAAACCTTGCATAAAGTCTTCAGGGTTTGTTCTGTACTTACCAAATGTACCTTTCAATATACTACCAATAGTATTTCTAGTTAACTTTGTATCAGCTACTATCTTACCTATAAGGTCATATTTAACAGATGAACGCATTGATGAAGCATCTTTTATAGTTACATGCTTACCTGCTTTAAATCCATCAAAAGATTTCATCTCATCATAGCTAACATCATCCTTTTGATCACCACGTTCAACTATATAAGTCAATACTTTTACCTCTAGCTTTTTATCTAAAACACTTATACAATTTGTAATCAACTCATTACAATCAAAATGTACAGTATAAATTGCCTTACGGTTCATCTTCTCCCATAGCGCTTGAAACTCTTTCTTCTCAAAGTTCTTATTGAGTGGATTTACTTTAGCTTTTCTATCATCTCCAATATCTGGAAGTTGAGCAATACTAAACACACTATCTATCAGCTCAAATACTTGCTGTGTGTGCTCTTTTAAGTCATCTGGAATATTAGATAGGGTTTCTTCTCTTTTGGCTTCATGATACTTATCTGTAATATTCTTCTTTCTATCAACATATCCATTTTGAATTAAATAAAATTCTATTCCTTCAGCCATATCATCAGTACCTTTTACATTTCCAGATTCTGTTTTGAGCATCTTACCTTTAAAGTATTCTACATCAGCAACTTTAGGGCGAGAAGATAAAGACTCACTAATGTCTTTTTGAAGTCCAGTTACAAAGTCTTTATAACTCTCACTAGCCACAACAGTAAGTACATTTATATCATGAACAGTTGCAGGATCATCCATACGATCACCAAACTTATTTACAGAGATTCTCATACCACGACCAATTTCTTGACGGCGAGATATAGTGTTATCACTATGCTTTAATGTACAGATAACAAACACATTAGGATTATCCCAACCCTCTCTAAGTGCAGAGTGGTAAAATATAAACCTAGTAGGCTCTTCAAATGATAAAAGTCTTTTTTTATCTTTTAAAATCAAGTCATAAGCATCTACATCTTTTGCATTACCCTTATCTTCACCTGTTTTTTGTATATCTGGATTTACTAGCCTTTTTCAACTTACCACTTGCATCTTTAGCTTCAGTCACACAGTTAGGGAAAAGACCTGCTAATTTTTCTATATTTTCATCTGTATAGTTTGCTGTTTGCATATCTAATTTGTCCATAATTGTCCTTTTTAGTTCTTCAAATTTTTAAGATACTCTACAAGTATGTGTATCTCAGTTTTTGGATTATCAGTCCCTCTTCTTGTTGCTTCATCATAAGTTCGCTTTGCATTTGAAATAGCCCTATCTAGTTGACCTTTAACTAAGTCTCTAAGCATAGAAACATCACCTTTTTCATAGTTAGGTATGTACTGTTTTAGTTCATCATTAATCAACTCTTGACAAGGGCTATCACCACTTGAACCAAAAGACTTTGTAGTATATATAAAATGTAAAAGTACCCAAAACTCAAAACATGGAGTAGAAACGATTACATGAAACTCTGTATCTTTATTTCTAAATCCTGACACTTGGTCTAATGCTGTTTGAAAATCTTCATGTCTATCTCTATCTATGACACAGTAAACATGATTATATGGATCTGACTTGCTTTGGCTTATTAAAGCTTTAGCATACTTCACTACACTTGTAGGAGAAGAGTCACTTTTAGGGTCTATCTCTATATTTGCTTGGTTTAATCCAAAGTAATCACACACGGCAGACAAGTAAAGAGGTTCAGTCTTCTCTCCCTCTGTTACTATGAGAACTTTGTCATAAGACTCTCTACTCTCTTGTCTACGTCTTGCACTCTTTTGGGCTGATTGTTTTTTTCTTCTAAAAAGATCATCAGTACCCATTAGGCATCTCCCATCTCTAAAGTGATGTTTTTAAAATAAGGTAAGGCACCATAACGACCTGAAAGATAAGCTTTTTCTAGGTCTGTCACCCCTTTTCTGACTTTAAACTCTACCAATGAATACAATTCAGTTGCTTTGTTTTTCTTCTCACAAAACCAAATTTGATCTCTACGAAATACATCTTGGCTTAAGATAGAAGTCTCATGTGTAGTAAAAATAAGTTGAGCATTAGACTTGTTTGTTAGCTTACTATGAAACAGATTTACTAAAAACTTAACCATCAAAGGATGAAAGTTATCATGAAGCTCATCAATAAGTAATACATGACCTTTATCTAAAGAGTCTAACCATGGACCAATAAATGCAAATAACTTTTGAGTACCATCTGATTCTTCTTCCAATTTAAGAGGAACTTTATTACCTGAGTTATCCTTATGCCACATAATTACACTATCTGGATTAAAATATCCATACCAAGAAGCAGCTTGCTCTTTTTTATTAATATTTTCTTCTATTTCAATATCTTCAATATCCATATCTGCTGTTTGTAAAAACTGTAAGATATTACTCTTTTGCTTCTCTTGCTTGCACAGTTCTATGGTTGACTTAGGACTCCATCCACCTACACCCGTTATACGAAGTGTTTTATCAAACCAATCATAAACTGGATTTAATTGCTCACTATTTAAATGAACAGCCGTTGAGAGAAATAGGGCATTATCTCTAGTAGATTCTAACCATAACTGTTTTTGACCAGTAAATTTTTCACCAAACTGCCATTCATAAGATGGTTCATTTGTATCTGTATTTAAAGACCTAGCAAACCAGTTTTGAGGTCGTCCTTTTGGATAAGCGATTAGCCACTCTTCTACTACTCTTTTTGAAGTCGCACTAAAACCATATTGATAACGAACACCATCTGTAATAAAACTTACTTCAAACTCTGTAGGTTCATTTTTTGTTTCTACATCAAATAAGAATGGTTTTACAGGGAGTAAATGTCCTCTTTGGTATGTTGACATAGAGTTAATCACTATCTCTTGCATAGTTTTAAGAGCTTTAATAAAGTTTGATTTTCCTGCTGCGTTTGCACCATAAATAGCAGCTGTATGTAACAAATTCGTTTTACTTGAAGCATCTGAGGTGAAAGTATGAGTGTCAATATGCTCTTTTTGTTTAGTGCTTAACATACTTAATTCTTGTTCATCTTTAATAGAACGATAGTTTTTTACTTTAAAGTCAATTAGCATAATTTATCTCCAAAACTGTTTTAATGGTATATTTTGACATAATATTGCAAATATACAGCTTTAAATAAGTTTTATTTCTATTTAATTTCATATTACACATCATTTTGTCTCAATTCATCTAACTCTTTTTGTAAGCTTTTTAGTTGTTTATTGAGTTCTGCTTTACGGTTAAATTGTTTCTCTTTATCTCTTTTAGCTTTTAACTTTTCATACTCTTTCTCTTTGGCTTTATATACTTGTAGGTGAGAGACTTGATCTTTTAAAGATACATCTATTGCTTGTTTAATGATTT
>WFNF01000140.1 GCA_015488775.1 Helicobacteraceae bacterium | reverse complement strand
ATATTAATGTTTATAAATATGAGTAGGAGAGGATTTGTAAAGTTTAAATCCAAATAAATTTGGATTTAATTGTTTAAGAATTTTCATACTCTTTAATATCTATAAAAAGTTTTTTCATATGTGAGGAGTACTCTTTAAATAGTGACTTTATATCTGCTACATTTTTATCTTTTAAAGCCACTATAAATGATTCTATAAATGATGCGTATTGAGCAGAACCTAAATTAGATACAACACCTTTTACATCTATTAGATGATTTATAGTTTCATCTATTTTCTTAGCATTTAGTAAGGTTACTACCTCTTTTGTTGAGTTAGAATATGATTGAGCAAATTCAGACAATAGTTCTTTATACATATCCTCATCTCCACCACAAATATCAATACCCTGATCAATATTTAACTCCATCATACCATCTGTTTTCTCTTTAGCAATAGATTTAACCTTAGGTGCTTCAACAGGTGTTGATGATAAAAAATCTGTGTATATATAAATCATATCATAAAGTTTTTCCATAATGACAGGTTTTGCCAAGGTGTCATCCATACCAACTGATTTCATATGTTTAATATCATCAGAAGCAACATCACCACTCAAGGCTACAACAGGAACATGAGATATTGAACTATCTTTTCTTATCTCAATTGTAGCTTGAAAACCGTCCATAATTGGCATGTGAGCATCCATTAGAACTAAATCAATATCATCTCTACTTCTAAGTATGTTTAAACACACTTGCCCATCTTCTGCTAAAATAAGTTCAATCCCAGATTCATTTAACATACCATTTAAAACTTTTTGATTTATAATATTATCTTCAGCCATTATTATCTTAACACCAGAAAAATCTTTAAAAGCACTTTTGTCTATTTTTGAGCTATGTGCTGGAGCATTTCTAAGCTTTCTATTTATTGAATTGTTGTTTTCAACTATAGGTGGTGAAAATGTTTCTTGTAGCTCTTCGATGCTAGTTTCTTCTTCAGTATTAAAACTATCATTTTTAGATATATCATCAACATTATCAAAATCGTCCTCAACAACTACAACAGGTTCTTCATCATCATTATCAAATTCATCTTCTTGAGCAGAATTTTCTAAAATAATATCACCTAACTCTCTTTTAGGTTTTTGTGTCTTTTTATATATAATAAAAAGAATAATTAAAACTAATATTGCAATAGCTGCAAAAAACTCCATCTGGCTGAGACCAATATTTTCTAAAAATGATTCAAGTTCACTCTTTGACTCAAAAGTTGTAACACTCATTACTTTACCTTTATTATGTGAATTCTCTACTATTACATCTTTTTGATTAATAATTTCTTTTTTTTGCACACTAGATTCAATAGTATCACCATTTGAAGCACTATTTGTATAATTATTTTCTACAAAATTAGGATATTCAACTATTTCGTCTATATTTCGAGTCATGTCTTCTTTAATTTCACTATCAATATATTCTTGTATTGAATCACTTTGGTTATTTTCAATCTCATCATATATGTCTTCATCATTATCATTATCATTATCACTATTTATTGACTTTTTAATTTTTTTTGGTAAAAATATATAAGCATCTTTTTCTACTTTTTTTGTAAATTCTAGTAATGTTTTTAACAAAGATTGATTATCTATAGGTTCAATAGTTACAATATAGTACGAACCATTTTTTTTAAATTTTACTTCAAATTCATATTTTTGTTGCAAAGATGAAATTTCTTTTGATTTTTTAAAACTATTGGAAAGAGTATTTTTAGTTTCAATGGCATACTTTTTGACACCAAAAGTCCCAACAATGATAATTTGATCAGAAGATGCTTTTAAAAAGCTAAGTAAAAAGATGGAAAGGAGCAGTATTCTCATTTATAACCCTATGTCTAATATTATTAAACATAGGATACCATAATTAAGTTTATTGTTTTCTTGATTCTTTAAGAGTATCAGCAATTAAAAATGCTAATTCTAAAGATTGATCAGCATTTAACCTCGGATCACAATGTGTATGATACCTTGAACCTAAATCCTCTTCTGTAATTTGAAAAGAACCACCAACACATTCAGTTACATTTTTACCTGTCATCTCTAAATGAACTCCACCAGCAACAGTGCCTTCAGATTTATGAACTTGAAAAAATTGTTTCATTTCGCTTAAAATATCATCAACAGGACGTGTTTTATAACCATTACTTGATTTATAAACATTACCATGCATTGGATCACATGACCAAACTACATTTAATCCCTCATTTTTAACTGCTCTAACTAAAGAAGGCATATGATCTTCAACCTTAGATGCACCCATACGAACGATAAGATTTAATCTGCCCTCTTCATTATCTGGATTAAGTGTATTTACAAGTTTAATTAAATCATCCTCTTTCATAGATGGCCCAACTTTCATACCAATAGGGTTTTTAATACCTCTCATATATTCAACATGAGCACCATCAAGTTGACGAGTTCTATCGCCTATCCATAACATATGTGCAGATACATCATACCAATCATTTGTTAAAGAATCTTTTCTAGTAAATGCCTCTTCATAATTAAGTAAAAGAGCTTCATGAGAAGTATAAAAATCTGTTTCTCTAAGAGTTCTATATGTTTTAGAACTAACTCCACAAGCTTCCATAAAGTTTAAAGACTCTTCAATATTATGAGCCATGTTTTCATACTTTTTTGTAACATCATGATGTGCAAAATCTAGATTCCATTTATGAACTTGTTTTAAATCTGCAAAACCACCACTAGCAAACGCACGAAGTAAGTTTTGTGTAGAACTAGCTTGATTGTAAGCTTTAACTAAACGTTCAGGATCTGGAACACGAGCATCTTTTGTAAAATCTATGCCATTTATAATATCACCACGGTAAGAAGCTAATTCAACACCATCAATTATTTCAGTGTCACTTGAACGTGGTTTAGCAAACTGACCTGCCATACGACCAATTTTCACAACTGGAACACTACCAGCGTATGTCATAACTACAGCCATTTGCATCATAACTTTAAAAGTATCTCTTATATTATCAGCATGAAATTCTGCAAAACTTTCTGCACAATCTCCACCTTGTAATAAAAATGCGTCTCCACGACCAACTTTAGCAAGATTTTCTTTTAATGATCTAACTTCACCAGCAAAAACTAAAGGTGGAAGAGATCCAAGTCTTTTTTCAACTTCTTTTAATTTATTCAAGTCTGGATAAGTAGGTTGTTGAAGTATAGGTAAACCTCTCCAACTTGATGGATTCCAATTGCTCATAAAACTGACCTTAATTTTTTTTTGTGCAATTCTACTATAGAGTTCTTGCATAAAGCCTTAATAAGCTTTAAATAATACTAATGATGTGTATAAAAAGAATATTTTATGCTTAAAACTGTATAATTAGCAAAATTATAAAATATATAAATTTTCTAAAGGTTTGGAAGTAAATGGATATTAATTATTTTGATTTAGTTGTAGGGATTATAATTCTGCTTTTGGGTTTAAAAGGTATTTTAAATGGCTTTTTTAAAGAACTTTTTGGACTAATTGGTATCATTGGTGGTATTTTCGTAGCTTCAAGAGTTGGTAATGATGTTGGTAAATTAGTTTCAGATGCAATATTTAAGTTTGATAATCAAAGTGCAATAAGTTTCACAGGTTTTTTAGTTTCACTTGCTACATTTTGGCTAGTGATGATTCTTCTAGGGCAAATGTTTAAAAAGCTTACTAATCTTAGTGGACTTGGAGCGTTAGATAGAGTTTTTGGTTTTATACTAGGGAGTGGAAAATTTTTCTTAATAGCGTCAGTTATAACTTTTTCAATATTCAATATTAAGATTGTTAAAAGTAATCTACAACCAATGATGGAAAACTCAATAATGTTACCTATCTTAGTTAGTGCTGGTGGCGTAATAATGAAACTAGACCCTGCGCAAATATCTAATGATATAAACAATACTGTAGATTCCATAGCAAAAGATATAAATAACACCATTGAGAAGAAAAAAGAAGAGATTATCGATCAAGAATCTCAAAAAATCATTGATCAAGTAAGTGATAAATTAAAAAATATACCTCAAGGAGAGTAGATGCAAAGCGAGTTTAATGAAAAAACAAAAGATTATGAAAATCTCCTTGGTGATTTTAAAGATATATTAAAAAAAAATAATTTAAAATTTACCGTACAAAGAGAAGCGATATTAGAAGGTTTGTATAATTCAGATGAACATCTATCCCCAGAAGCATTACATCATCTGATACAAAAGAAAAATCCAGACTTAGGTGCTGGTATAGCAACTATTTATAGAACTCTATCTCTTTTAGAGGACTCTAATTTAGTTACATCATTGTCATTCGGTGCAAGTGGTAAAAAGTATGAACTTGGAGCTAAACAACATCATGATCATGTAATATGTAATGAATGTGGTTTAATACAAGAGTTTGTAGATGAAGAGATTGAAAAAAAACAACATGAAATCACGCAAAAGCTTGGTTTTAAAATGCTAGATCATTCAATGCAAATTTATGGTATTTGCGCAAATTGTCAAGAAAAAGGAATTTAATGTTCAAAAATCAATATATTCAACAACGTATAGCAAAAGCTAAAAACATACAAGACTTAGGTCATAATCCATATTCAAATGATTCTACTAGAGATACAACTATATCTCAGTTTCACTATGTAAATTCTGATGTAGAAACTTTAGATGAAAAAAGAGATGAGAAAAGAGTTAGCACTGTTGCTGGTCGTATTAAATTTTTTCGTCTTATGGGTAAGGCTAGTTTTATTAAACTTGAAGATGAAAGTGGAATACTACAAATTTATGTTACTCGTGATAATTTACCTGAAGGATTTTACAATAATATTTTCAAAAAAAATGTTGAAGTTGGTGATATTATTGAAGTAAAAGGTTACCCATTTGTAACAAATAAGGGTGAATTAACTCTACATGTTTCAGACTTAAATATTCTTACAAAGTCAATATCACCTTTACCTGAAAAATTTCATGGTATTACAGATAAAGAGATGAGATATAGACAAAGATATTTAGATTTGATTATGAATAGTGATGTTAAAAAAACTTTTCATACTAGAAGTAAAGTTATCTCTTTAACTAGAAGATTTTTTGAAGATAAAGGCTTTTTAGAAGTTGAAACTCCGATGATGCATCCAATAGCTGGTGGAGCAAATGCTAAACCATTTGTAACTCACCATAATGCACTAGGGATAGATAGATACTTAAGAATTGCACCTGAACTATATCTTAAAAGATTAATAGTTGGTGGATTTGAAGCAGTATTTGAGATAAACAGAAACTTCAGAAATGAAGGTATGGATGCTACTCATAATCCTGAATTTACATCTATAGAGTTTTATTGGGCGTACAAAACTTACAAAGATTTAATTGAAGTAACAAAAGAGTATTTTAACTATTTATTTGAGCATCTTAACCTTCCAAAGATACTACCTTATGGTGATATGGAAGTTAACTATGGAAATTTCACAGAAGTGAGACTTATAGACTCACTTCATACAATAGGTGATGTTCCAAAAGAGATATGTGAAGATAAAGATAAAATAATCGTATTTTTAAAATCTAGACATATTGATGTAAATGAAAAAATGAATTTAGGTCAGCTTCAAGGTGAACTTTTTGATGAATTTGTTGAAGAAAAGCTAATTGATCCAACATTTATAACTCATTACCCTGTTGAGATATCTCCACTTGCAAGACGTAGTGACGCAGAGCCACATTTAACTGAAAGGTTTGAGTTATTTATTGCTGGACGTGAAATTGCTAATGCTTTTTCTGAGTTAAATGATCCACTTGATCAACTAGAACGCTTTGAAGGTCAAATGTCAGCAAAAGATAATGGTGATGATGAAGCACATGAGATGGATGCAGACTTTGTTAATGCACTAAGCTATGGTATGGCTCCAACTGCTGGACAAGGTATAGGTATGGATAGACTTGTAATGCTACTTACAAATCAACATACAATTAGAGATGTTTTACTGTTCCCAGCAATGAAACCTCAACAAAGTGAACTAGAAGAAGATAAAGCGTAAGCTAATAAAATTATAAAAAGGATATAGATGAGTTTTTTAAAAGAGTATGATGAAGAGATATTTGATTTATGTGAAAAAGAGTTAGAGCGCCAAAGCTCACACTTAGAGATGATTGCGAGTGAAAATTTCACACTTCCAGCTGTTATGGAAGCAATGGGTTCAGTTTTTACAAATAAGTATGCTGAGGGTTACCCTACAAAGCGTTACTATGGTGGTTGTGAATATGCTGATGGCGTAGAACAACTTGCAATAGATAGAGCTTGTAAACTATTTGATTGTAAATTTGCTAATGTTCAACCACACTCTGGTTCTCAAGCAAATGGCGCAGTTTATGCAGCACTTTTAAAAGCTGGTGAAAAACTTTTAGGTATGGATTTATCTCATGGTGGTCACCTAACTCATGGATCTAAACCTAGCTTTTCTGGTAAAAACTACTCAAGTTTTACTTATGGTGTTGAACTAGATGGTCGTATAAATTATGATAAAGTTATGGATATTGCAAAAGCTGTTCAACCAAAAATTATAGTTTGTGGTGCATCTGCATACGCTAGAGAGATAGATTTTAAAAAGTTTAGAGAGATTGCAGATGAAGTTGGAGCAATTTTATTTGCTGACATCGCACATATTGCTGGATTAGTAGCTGCAGATGAGCACCCTAGCCCATTTCCATATGCTGATGTAGTAACAACAACTACACATAAAACTTTAGCAGGACCTCGTGGTGGTATGATTATGACTAATGATGAAGATATAGCTAAAAAAATCAATTCTGCCATCTTCCCTGGTCTTCAAGGTGGTCCACTTGTTCATGTGATTGCAGCAAAGGCAGTAGGTTTTAAATACAATTTATCACCTGAGTGGAAAGATTATGCTATACAAGTTAAGAAAAACGCTTCTATTTTAGCTGAAGTTCTTATAAAAAGAGGTTATGATGTTGTAAGTGGTGGAACTGATAACCATTTAGTACTAGTATCTTTTTTAAATAAAGATTTTTCAGGGAAAGAAGCAGACGCGGCACTTGGAAATGCCGGTATAACTGTAAATAAAAATACCGTTCCAGGTGAGACTAGAAGTCCTTTTGTTACTTCTGGTATCCGTATTGGAAGTGCTGCACTTACAAGTCGTGGAATGAAAGAGAAAGAGTTTGAAGTGATTGCAGGTAAAATTTGTGATGTTTTGGACGATATTACTAACGAAAAGTTACATAATGATATAAAAAGTGAATTAAAAACCCTAGCTGAGGATTTTATAATATATAATCAGTCAACATATTAATAGATATGCATAAATTTCTATTTTTAGAAATTTATGCTGTAGATGATAGCTCAAATGTTGGACATCTAAAAATTTACATCAAAAGGTATTGTAATGACAAGTATGGATCTTAAATTAATTAAAATGTTAAACGACCACTATTGGCAAAAAAGTGATAAAGTTATTAATAAAATTGATTACAAGGGAAGAACTTTTTATAACAAATATGAAAAAATAGATAAAAAACTCACTCAATCACTAATAAATCAACACATTAAAGGCGATATTACTTTAGCACACTCTTTAATCAATTCAAGAGATAAAGTAGAAAATATAGTTATTGATTATAATGGTCGAGATTATGAGCGCTTTTATCACAAAACACAACTTCTTTTAAGAGAAGAAGGATTTATAAATTTTACAGCCTATAAGACTAAAACAGAGGGTCACTTACATGTTTATATACATAAGGGTCATACAACGGTAGCTGAAGCTATACAACTTGGTAAAATGATATCAATGAAACTTGCTTCTAAACAACCAAAACAGTGGAGAATGTTTCCAACTCAAGATTTACCTCCTGAGTATAATATATTAAACATTCCTTATGAAGTTTACGCTAAAGAGCGTGGAGCTTCTTGGTCTAAACATCTATAAATATTTTCAAGGAAAAGCAAATGGAAGAAAAAAACGAATTAAATGATATTATTTTAAACAAGGGTAATTCAAATTCAAGCAATAAAAAGATACTTTTAGCTATTGCATCTTTAGCTATTGTTCTAATAATAGTAGTTGTTATTATGAATCGTCTTAACTCAAATGACAATTCAAATCTTCCAGGTGCTATATTACCTCCTGAACCAACACAAAGTGCTCAAGTAGAGGAAGATCCTCTTTTTGAACCTGTTAATGTTGAAGAGGAAGTTATAAATGATAACACAGAAAATTCAAATGTTGATGAGATTGCACAAAAGCTTAAAGAGGAGTCAGTAGGAGATATCGAGGATGAGGATGAGGATGAGGATGTTGTTGAAGAGACTATAGATGCGCCACCACCTATTAGTAAGCCAAAAGTTATTTCAAAACATGTTGAGCCAAAAAGAGTTACTACAAAAAAGCTTACTCCTAAGGCACATAAATCAGTTCTAGTTGCAAAAAAAGGTATTTACTATATACAAGTTGGTTCATTTTCAAAATACAAACCAGATCAAAAATTTTTAGGTAAAATCAAAAATGCTGGTTTTGAGTATTCATTTAAAAAGTTACATACAAATGGAAAAGTTATAAGTAAAGTTTTAATTGGACCATTTAATTCAGATAAAGAAGCTAGATCAGCTTTGAAAAAAGTACGCTCAAAAATTGAGCGTGGTGCATTTTTAACAAAGGGCTAAATTGATACACCATACTTCATTTACACTTGACCAATTTACTCCGATTTCAGTTTATGAAAAACTGAAATCTAAGTACAATGATGAGATAACATTCCTTTTTGAAAGTGCTGATAAATCTGATGGTAACTATTCTATTATAATTATAGGTGACAGATCAAGACTTCAACAAATTGGTTCAAGTGCGTATTTAACTCAAAATAATAAAAAAGAAAAACTAGATATCGATGCATTCACATACTTAAAAAAGCATTATGACACAATTGATTTTTCTAAATATCAAAATTATTCTAAAGAGCTTGGACTTGGCTATATTGATGGGTATATTGGCTTTATCGCTTACGATATGGTACAAGTATTTGAACCAATTTTAAAAAGCTCAATGGAAAACCTAAAAGATGAATTACAAACAGCAGATTTAGATCTTATATTGCCAGAAATTGTACTTGAGTACTCACATAAAGATCATAAAATAACTATTTTAACAACTTTAGACACTAAAAAAGATGAGATTAAAAAGTTACAGAACACTTTGCAAGACACATACAAATATTCAGAATTAAAAAAGTTTGATAATACAGATAATGGTTCATTTGCTTTTAGTAAAAAAGAGTTTTTTGAGATGGTTGATAAGTCTAAAGAGATGATAAAAAGTGGTGATGTTTTTCAAGTTCTTATGACAAATCGTTTTACAAAAAATGTAGATGTTCATGCATTAAGTTTTTACAGAATTTTAAGGTTGAAAAACCCATCTCCATATATGTATCTACTCGACTTCAATGATTTTCAAATTGTTGGAAGTTCACCTGAAGTTATGGTTAGACTTCAACATGATGAGATACTACTTAGACCAATTGCAGGTACACGAAAACGTGGCACTACAAAGCAAAAAGACTTAGATTTAGAAAAAGAGTTATTAGCTGATCCTAAAGAGCTTAGTGAACATCTTATGTTAATTGATCTAGGTCGTAATGATGTTGGACGTGTTGCTGAGGTTGGAAGTGTAAAAGTTGAAGATATGATGCATATAGAAAGATTTTCACATGTTATGCATATAGTTAGTGACGTAGTAGCAAAACTAGATAATAAAAAAGATATGTTTGATCTTTTTAAAGCTACTTTTACAGCAGGAACTATGACAGGTGCTCCAAAGATTAGAGCTATGGAGCTTATAGCACAGTTCGAAGGTATTAAACGTGGTTTTTATAGTGGTAGCATAGCTTACTTTGGGTATGACGGAAATATGGACTCTGCCATAACTATTAGAACTGCTATGATTAAAGATAAAAAAGTTATTTTACATGCTGGTGCTGGAATTGTTGCAGACTCTGTAAATGAACTAGAGTACCAAGAGGTTGAAAATAAACTTGGAGCATTAGTTGCATCTTTAGAAGATTTAGCTAAGTAATTCTACGAAGCAAAATCTCTTTTAAAACTATCTTTTTTTACAACTATCTCTTTTTGTATCTCTTTTTTTCTTGTATCTTTTTCTACAAATATTTTCTTTCTAGTTACAGGATCAATTTCCGTATAGTACATAACTGCAGAATAAGTTCCAGGAGTTGGTGTAAATACTTGAGCTTGTTCAGGATTCATTTTTAACTCTTTAGTTGTAAATCTTTTTAATTCATGCATATCTTTCTCTTCACATCCAGGATGTGCAGCAATCAAGTAATATGTCAAAAACTGTTTTTTTCCAGCTTCTTTATTTAGTTTATCATACAATTTTTTAAAATCTATTAGAGTTTGTTTACCAGGTTTACCCATTAAATCTAAAACATGTTGTTGTGTATGCTCTGGTGCAACTTTCATTTGTCCAGATATATGATGATTAACTAACTCTTTTAGGTATGAGTAGCCAGCTTTTTTATCTTCAGTTATTAAATCATATCTAACTCCAGAAGCTACAAAAGCTTTTCTAATTCCAGGAATTTCTCTTACTTGTCTCATCATATTTACAACTCTAGTGTGATCAGGTTTCATAGAGCTACAAAGGTGTGTTGAGTCAACACATCTTTGATGATCACAAGTGCCAAGCTTTATTTTTTTATTACACTCATAACCATACATATTTGCAGTTGGACCACCAAGATCAGAGATTATCCCTTTAAAATCTTTATACTCTCTAAACTCTTTAGCCTCTTTAATTATTGACTTTTCACTTCTAGTTCTAATTGTACGACCTTGATGAACACCAATAGCACAAAAATTACACTCACCCCAACACCCTTGGTGTGTCATAATAGAAAACTTTATAGTTTCCAAACACTTTACTTCACCATCCGTTTTATGAAAAGGGTGTAACTCTCTAGTAAAAGGTAAATCAGCAACAGCGTCCATCTCTGGTTCACTTAAGTCTTTACAAGGTGGATTTTGTACCAAATAACGATTATCAACTTGTTGATAAATACCACTTGCAGCTTTTGGGTCATTGTTATCGTAAAATAGGTCAAACAAATCTATATATTTTTCTTTATCTTTTAAACATTCAGCGTGTGATGGCATAAGTTTATAGCTTGTATGTGCTTCTTTTGAGATATAACACACTCCTCTTATATCTTTATATTCTGTACCTTTATCTAAGGCATCAGTAACTTCTTTGATAGCATTTTCACCCATTCCGTAAATAAGTAAATCAGCCTTTGAATCAAATAAAATAGGTTTTCTAAGTTTATTAGACCAATAATCATAATGAGTAACACGTCTTAAACTTGCTTCAATTCCACCTAAAACAATAGGTGAGGTGTTTTTAAAATGTTGTCTTATAAGGTTACAGTATGCAAGTACTGCTCTATCAGGTCTTTTATCATTTTTTCCACCAGGTGTATAATCATCAGAATTTCTAAATTTTTTTGTAGCAGTATAGTTAGCTACCATAGAGTCAATACTACCACCACTAACACCCCAATACAGTCTAGGTTCACCTAAACGCTTAATGTCTTTATCGCTTTTTATATCTGGCTGACCTATAATACCTACTCTATATCCAAGCTTTTCAAGCATCCTACCAACAACTGCTACACCAATAAATTGAGAGTCTATATAAGCATCACCACTAACTAAAATAACATCTAGGCTTTCCCATCCACGTTTATCCATCTCTTTTCTAGTTGTAACTAAAAAATCACTCTCTTTGAAAAATTTCTTCATCTATATCCTAAATAATTTTTTAGCATTTTGTGTTGTAAGTGTACATATATCATCATATGGTTTTTCCAAAAGTTCAGACATCTTTAATGCAACTAAAGATGTATATGATGGCTCATTTCTCTTACCTCTATGAGGAGTTGGAGTAAGATAAGGCCCATCAGTTTCCACTAGCAGTTTCTCTTGAGGTATCTTTGAAAGAACATTAACAAGTTTTTTAGCATTTTTAAAGGTTAGAACTCCACCTATCCCAAAATAAAAATTTTGTTCACTTAAGCTTAAAAGTTGTTCATCAGCATTAAAACAGTGTAATACACCACCATTTTTAGATATATCATTATAAGATAGCATAATCTCTTTTGAGTCATTAGATGCATCTCGAATATGTACTATTAATGGTTTTTCATAAAGTATAGCAAGCTCAATCTGAGCTTTAAAAACTCTTTGTTGTAAGGCTTTTTCTGCAATAATTTCATCATCATTATCAGGTAGTCTAAAATAATCTAAACCACATTCACCTATTGCAACACACTTTGGATGTTTAATATATTTGGTAAAATCTAATTTATCAAAATTTTCTGCATCATAAGGGTGTACTCCAACAGCAAAATATATATCATCGTATTTTTCGCTAAGCTTTACAGCTTTATCTAGAGTTTTAGGATCAGCGCCAGGGATTATAAACTGACCTACTTCATCAGCATATGCACGCTCGAGAACTAAATCAAAATCTTCATCATATCTGTCATCATCTAAATGTATATGGGTATCAATTATCATCATTTTTCTTTTTTTTAAGATTTCTTACATAAAGTATATTTTTAAGCATAAGCCACATAAAAAAGATAGAAACTACTAAGGAGAGTGATCCAACTATAGGATCATTATTATTAAAACTATTTAGTGCGTACATTGCACTTATAAGGGCTACTATTAAACACATATTAGAATTATACCCTTAATTATATGTCTAAGGGTTTAGCTCAAAAAAAAAACTTATATTGTAAGATATGATTAAGAAGCAGAATCTAAAAGTTCACTTGCAAATTTTATAGCTTCATTTGAGATTTTATCTCCACTAATCATTCTTGCAATTTCATTTACTCTACTTTGAGTATCTAACTCTTTTACACTAGAATTTTTATTTTTACTTACTAAAAAATGCTGATCAGACATAGAAGTAAGTTGAGGTTGGTGTGAAATAACAAATATTTGATAATTTTTAGAAAGCATTTTTAGAACTTTAGCTACACTCATAGACTCTTCACCGCTAAGGTTAGCGTCAATCTCATCCAACATCAAAACACCACCACTTTGTTCTAAAAATTCACTTTGTACAGTTAATATAGCTAATCTAAGTCTATTAAATTCACCAGAACTAATTTTATTTAAAGATACATTATTAAGTTCTATACTTATTTCATCCCTACCATTAGAAGTAAAAGTATCTGTATTTATAATTAATTTAGCATTATCAAGATATAAAAATTTCAAAATTTCATTTAATTTTTTATTTATTTTATTTAACTCTTTAGCTCTTTTTTTACTAATACTACTAGCATAATCTGTTATCTCACACTTTAATAAATCCACTTTAGTATCAAGACCATTTAAAGTAAACTCAATATTTTCATATTCTGCTAACTCTTTTTTCTTTATCTCCTTATATGCTATAGCTTCCTCTATGCTTCCGTACCTTCTTTTTAATCCAGACAACTCTTCAAGTCTATCCAAAACAGATTCTATATCCATCTCTTCTAAGGCTTCGAATCTACTTTGAGCAGATTCGAGGTGTGACCTTAACTCATTCATAGTATCATCAAAAAAAGAACTATTTACATCAATATCATCTAAAAAATTACCAACTCTAGATTCAAAATTAAAAATCTCTTCTAAAGAACTTATTTGATCTTCCAATTTTTCTTTATGTGATAGATCTTTTTTAATTTTTATAAGCTCTTCATCTTCATTAATACTAGGATTTATAGATTCTATCTTTTGAACTTCAAATGCAGCAAACTCTTTTAGTTCTTCAATTTTATCTGCATTATTTTTTAATTCTTCTAATTTTTTTAAAGCTATAGTATATTGTGAGTAAGATTCTTTATATTTTTTTATAATTTTAGTAAAAGATTTATCATTTTCATATATAAATGAATCAACTAAATCAAGTAAAGAGTTATTTGAAAAATCACTATAATCTTTTAGAGACAAGTGTTTAATAAACTTTTTTCCAATTATAGAAATTGATTTTTTTGATAAACTTTGATTATTTATAAAAAAACGGCTTTTCTCTTTTTTGATATGTTTAAATATATATAAATCATCATTTTCTAAACCAAACTCTTCAAGATCAAGATTTACATCAACACATGACTCGCAATGCTCAGCTGCAGCGTCACTAAAAGAAAATGATGTCAAAATAGAGTCCATCAAAATAGATTTACCACTACCACTAGGACCTGTAAAAACTATTAAACCTTTTTTAAACTCTAAAGACACCTCTTTAAAAGATAAAAAGTTTTTTAAATAAAATCTTTCAATCATAACTATTCACCCCAACTCAGTTTCTCTTTTAGAACTTCAAAATAATTAAAGCCATCTTTATTTGAACGATATTTCAGCAAAGCTAAAATATCTACGCTTTGGGCGCTATGCCCACTAAAGAAAATGCTTTCGCATTTTAAAGAGTTTAATTTTAAACTGTTATTAGTATCTAAATTCATCATTCACCCCAACTTAACTTCTCTTTTAGAACTTCAAAATAATTAAACTCTTTTCTATGTATCAACATAGCAGATTTTTCTGCTAGTTTTAGGTGAATAGAGTCACCATTTGCAAAATTATACATATCTTGACCATCTACTACAACTAAACCACTTTGATCAGGTGTTTTAACCTCAATCTCATAATGAGCAGGTAAAACAACTGGTCTTTGAGTTAGTGAATGTGGAGATATAGGTGTTAATGCAAAAACTTTTGTTAGTGGAAAAAGCACTGGTCCTCCAGCTGAAAGGTTATATGCAGTTGAGCCTGTTGGTGTAGATATAATTACTCCATCACCATAATAAGTGTTAAAAGATTGTTTATCTACAAAAGTTTCAAGATGTATCATTTTTGAAATTGATTGTCTTGTTATAACAACATCGTTAAATGCGTATATTTTTGTTTCCATGTCATCTTTAACTATATTAGCTTCCAATATAGCTCTCTCATCAATTCTATAATTACCAGCGATTAAATCTTTTACAAACTCTTCAACTTCATTCAGAGCGATATCAGCTAAAAATCCAAGTCGTCCTGCATGAATACCAAGAACAGGTATATCATAATCAAAAGATCTACGAACACAAGATATTAATGTACCATCCCCCCCAATAGCTACAAGTGCATCACAATGTTTACACATATCATTAAAATCAACACCTAAAGCACTTATCATTGATGCTGAATTAGAATCTATAGAGACTTCAATATTATACTTTTCAAATATATTTTTAATTCTATAATATTCATCTTTTATTTCAGGATTAGATGGTCGTAAAACAATTCCAATTTTTGTAATGTTTTTTTTCATAATATACAACTTATATGTTAATTTGTCATATTTTAGCTAAAAAAGCATTTTAAGAGTATTTATATGACATTTTGACATATAAATTAAACTTGAATTAAAAAAGATATTTTATATATAATTAAATACAAAAATTATATACTTAAGAATGGATCTAAGTCCTTGCCATTAATATGGGCTTTGCTCATTTGAGTACCTAACATCAATTAATAATAAGGAGTGTAACTATGAATATATCATCAAATGTAAATTCACTTATGGCTAATCAAACATATATGAATAATAATGCAAGCAACATAGCAAACGTAAATACCCAGGATTATAAAGCTACACAAACAACTATAAGTTCAGATGAAAATGGTGCAATTCAAGCTCAAAGTACAAAAACACAAAGTGAAACTGATTTATCAAAAGAGTTAACTGATCAGATTATAATTGAAAATGTTCAAGAAGCTAATGTTAATACTATTAAAACTCAAGACCAAATGACAGGTAGTTTGTTAGATATAAAGGTCTAAACTACTTATCAGTTAAAATGCTCATAGATACAGTACCATTAATAAGTGATGACTTTTCATAATAGTCACTTAAATTTGAGCCCAACTCCAGTGTAGAAACTATAGTTTTGCCAATAACATGTCTTCCGTATATACCATCTTTTTTTGTTTTAACACCCCATACATTGTGCAAAACCACAACCTTACCATTATATGTACCAAGATATAAAAGTATGTGACCTTTTCTGTAAATTATAGTTTCAAATGGTATAGCTAATTTTTTAATTTTTTCTAATTTTTTCTCTTTAGAAAACTTAGATAATTTAATTATTTTACCATATTTTGATTGTTGAAAAGAGTTTCTAGGTAACCAAATGCCAAAAGGTGCGAATATGTCTCTAAGTGTTGAGGAACAATCTCTTTCATTGTATAAACCACCCCAACCATAATTAACATAAAACATAGGTGAGATTATTTTTAATAAATTATTTTTTGTAAGTTTCAATTCACCTAAAGATGATTTATCTTTTGAAATTTCAACTGTATTAAAAATTGCTTTATTCCCCTTACCTTTAGATATAGCTAGAACGTCATAAGATGATTTGTTTACTTTTACCAAAGGAAGCATCATTCCTATTTTTCCATTAAACATATAATTATCATTTTTATCATATACATTTAAATTATCATTTGTTATAAAAACAAGTTTAGCTTTTTTAATCTTTTGAGTATATTCTTTATCTATATATGCAAATTCATGAGATTTAATCCAACCAGTTGCATAAGATGTAAATACATAAACCCAAGCTTTATCTTTTGAATAATGTGAAATATAGATAGGTTCATTAGGATGAATAGAACTATTTTGTACATAATCAAAAGGGAAACCCTCACCAGCTAATTTTGGGTCTTTAAATAATGGTTTAGATGTTGGAAAATTTCTTAAACTTGTAAACCTAAGTGTAATTCCATACTTTCTAACTTTATCAAAATTTTTAAAATTTGATTTATCTAACATATTTTTAAAAAAATATTTATCAACCTCTTGCAAATTTTCCACATACATCTGCTTTTTAGTGTATGAGCTAAATGGCCACTTAATACTTTCTAAACTTTGAGGTGCTTTATCTATGCTCCAAGGCATAAAATATTTTTTCTCAAACATATCTAAATTAGCATTATAATTTGTTGACTTAAAATTATCGATATATCCTTTTATATTTTGTGGATAAGTTTTTAAATCATCAATCACTTCATCTTTACATAAACGAACTTGTGAACTATTTGTTTCTAAAATTGGACTACTATTTAAATCAACAAAAACTTCATCATTTTTCTCACATATTAATTTTTGAGTTAAATATTTAGAACAATTGCATTCACTAGTTGTTTTAGAAATATTATTTGCAGTTTTTGGAATTTGTGTACAAGATGCAAGGGTAATTAATAATGATAAATATAATAATGTTTTCATAATGTTCCATTTATAAGATTATAATAATTATATAGAAAAAAATTTAAATTATAACCTTATAGGAGTAAATAGCTTATTAATACCTATTTACATTAATCTACACTACCAAAGCGTCCAACAACACGCCCAACTACTTTAAAATCGTTTTGATGAAGTGTTTGAATTGGATAATCTTTGTTGTCAGATATAATATCAACACTACCATCTAATCTAACTTGAACTCTTTTTATAAAAAGCCCTGACTCTGTATTTATAGTAAAGACACCACCTCTTTTTATATCAGTTTTTTCACGGTTAATAAAAATTACATCTCCATAGGAAAAAGTTGGTTCCATAGAATCACCAGATACATTTATGGCCTCTATATTTTTAAGTTCCCTCTCCCCACCTAGTGATGCAACAAAATTTGGCTCAAGTGTTAAAGATGTAAAAGATTCATTATCTATGTTTGATCCTCCCCCTGCACTAGCACTTACATCATTATAATACTTAACCATAAAAAGTCTATTTGTACTTTCTATTAATGATTCAGGAGACTGCCCATATAATATCCAATTAATTGCTATAGATTTTTGTGCACAAAAATCTAATAATTCTTGAAAAGGTATTTTATTTCGCTTTTTCATAGTTGCAAAATTCATTCTAGTTATACCTAACATATCTGCAATATCTTTATCGAAAATTCTTTTATCTTTAAACTCATTAGAGACTATATCTTTTATCTCTTCAACTATATCAATAAATTTTTTCATAACTTCACCTTTGGAATGAGATTTGCTTATAGCTTTATGCTATTAACTTTTTGATATTAAAATTATATACTTTGAAATGAATATTTCTAAATTATATGACAATTTGACATATTATTCAAGTTAAAGTCGATTTTTTTGTAAGATTTTGACATTAAGGGAGATTAAATGAGAAAATTAATAAAAGAAAATGGGAAAAATATTTTTTCAAAGATAGACAAACTCTTAGCAGAGTTTGCTTACAAAGTTTTATAAATCTTTATCATTCTCTCTTTTAGAGAGGTGATAACCACGAAATATGAAAATCAAAAACAAAATAAATAAAGCTAAAATTATATTATCTATGATTGAGCTCACATATGTTCCTTAAAGCTATTAAAATTTTGTTTTATTGCTTCATACAAAACAATACCTGCGCTTATCGCAAGATTAAGACTTCTACCCTTTTTACCCATAGGTATAGTGATATTTTTAGATTTGTATCTATTTAAAAGATCTTCAGGTATTCCAGCAGTTTCACTTCCAAAAAATATATAATCACCCTCTTTAAATTCAGCTTCAAAATAAGGTCTATCTGTTTTAGTAGTAGCGAAATGTGCATTTTGAGATATATCGTTCTTTTCAAAAAAATCATCTATATCATCATAAACTCTTTTGTCTAATTTTTCCCAATAATCAAGACCTGCACGTCTTACAGCCTTTTCATCTATATCAAAACCAATAGGCTTAATTATATGTAAAACGGTATCACTATTTACACAAAGTCTTCCTATTGCACCTGTATTATTTGGGATTTGTGGGTTTACTAGAACTAAGTTAAACATTAAAATATAACCGTTTTATTTGCATAAACAAATATCCTATCTTCTAAAACAAGTTTTAAAGCTTTAGATAAAACAATTTTTTCAACATCACGTCCAAGTGCTCTCATATCTGTCCATTTATGTGCATGATTTACATGAACAACATCTTGAAATATAATTGGACCCTCATCTAAATTATTGTTAACAAAGTGAGAAGTTGCACCTATAATTTTAACCCCACGTTCATACGCTTGTTTATAAGGGTTAGCACCAATAAAAGCAGGTAAAAAAGAGTGATGAATATTTATGATTTTATCTTCATAAGCATCAACAAATTCAGGTGTTAATATTCGCATATATTTTGCTAAAACAATATAATCTAAATTATCAAATTTTGATAACTTTTTTAGTACAAGTTTTTCATGTTCACTACGACTTAAATCATTATGTTCAACACATATAAAAGGTATATTAAATTTATCAACAAGTGGTTTTAAGGTGTCATAATTAGATACAACAGCTAGTATATTCGCATCTAACTCTCCCGCCTCATATCTGATCAGAAGATCACCTAAGGCATGAGACTCTTTAGTTACCATAAGAACTATATTTTTCTTTCTAGGTGCTATTATTTCAATCTTTGTTTTTAGGGGTAATGTCTCTTTTAATTCGGTATATAAAGCTTCAGTATTAACATTTCCACTCACTTCACTTCGATTAAAAAATTTATTATTTACCTTATCTACAAATTCATTATTTGAAACCATATTTAAGTTATTGTTATAAAATACACTTGATATTTTATAAACAAGCCCTTTTTCATCCTGTGTATCAATAAGAACTCTATATATTTTATCCATTATTACTCTTTAATATTTTTTAATCTGCTATCAATAGTTGCTAATAGATATTCTAAAAAGTTTAGAGTTAAATCAACCTTAGCCTCAATCTGTTTATTATTTGGCGATTGGAAACCCTCAAAAAGAACTAACATTCTCTCTTTAACACTTTTTAAAAATTTCTCTTCATCATCTATAGTCTCTTTTTTTATTTCCATAATGTCTGATTCTTCATTAGAAAGTTTAAAATCATTTTTTTTTGGCTCTTGAGGAACGCTAGTTTCATTAACATTTTCCATCTCTTCTAAAGTTGAGAGAATAACATCTTTTAATTCCATATTTTTAACAACCACCTTTCAAACTCTTTAAACTCAATATCATCTTCCATAGTAGTAAAAAACTCAAGCATCTCTTTATCAACACCTAAATATTTTCTTCTCATACCAGAGAGTCTTCTTATCGCTATTGATGCATCACTATTGCGTGGGTCTTTTTTTAAAACCTCTTTATATATATCCAAGGCCTCCTCTTTAAGACCTTGAAGTTCATAAATATTTGCTAATGTTAAAGTTTGCATTTTGCAGCATAATTTGCAATAATAGAACCGATTTCAGAAGTTGAACAAATCTCTTTAGCATCATAAGCAGCTAAATCTTTTGTTCTATACCCCTCGGATAAAGTTTTTTTAATAGCAGCATCTATTTTATCAGCAGCATTATTTTCATTTAAAGCATATCTAAGCATCATAGCTGCACTTGATATAGTTGCAATAGGGTTAGCAATACCCTGACCTGCAATATCTGGAGCAGAGCCATGTATAGGTTCATAAACACCTATTTTACTACCAACAGAAGCAGATGGAAGTAATCCAATAGAACCAGAAAGCATACTAGCTTCATCACTCAAAATATCACCAAAAATATTTCCAGTTAAAATAACATCAAACTGTTTAGGATCACGAATAAGTTGCATTGCACAGTTATCTACATACATATGTGTTAGTTCAACTTCTGGATATTGTTCAGATATTTCTATAACAACCTCTCTCCAAAATTGAGAAACATCAAGTACATTTGCTTTGTCAACAGAACAAACTCTTTTGTCTCTTTGCATAGCAATTTCAAAAGCAGAATGAGCTATACGTTCAATCTCTGGTTTTGTATAGACCATAGTGTTGTAACCTTTGTTTTCATCACGACCTTTTGGTTCACCAAAATAAAGACCTCCTATAAGCTCACGAACAACCATAAGATCAACGCCTTTAACTACTTCTGCTTTTAAAGATGAAGCATTAATAAGTTCGTCATAAACTATTGCAGGTCTAAGATTTGAGTATACACCCAACTCTTTTCTAAATCTTAAAAGACCACTTTCAGGTCTTTTTTCACGAGGAAGGTTATCCCATTTTTCCCCACCAATAGCTCCAAAAAGAACCGCATCACTAGATCTAGCAGACTTAATCGTTTCATCAGGCAATGGGTCACCTGTCATATCATAAGCTATACCACCCATTAAAACTTCATCATAAGTAAAGTCAAAATCTTCACTAGATGAAACTGCATCTAAAACTTTAACTGCTTCATCAATTATCTCTGGACCAATTCCATCACCTTTAATAAGTGCTATATTATATGTTTTTGACATTATTTAGATTCCTCTTTTATTTCATCATTAGCATAGTTCATTAAACCACCAGCATTGAGTAACTCACCCATAAATTCAGGTATAGCAGTAAAATTATAAACTTTTGAAGTTGTTTTATTTATGATTTCACCAGTTGACATATCTATAGAAATTACATCACCCTCTTTTATCTCTGTACTTTGTGGAAGTTCAAAAATTGGTAAACCCATATTAAAAGCATTTCTATAAAAAATTCTAGCAAATGTTGGAGCAACAACTGCTGCAACACCTGCTGCTTTAAGAGCAATAGGAGCATGTTCACGAGATGAACCACAACCAAAATTTTCACCAGCAACAATAATATCACCTGAACTCATTTTACCAACAAACTCTGGATCAGCATCTTCCATAACATGTTTAGCTAGTTCACTTGGAACAGATGTGTTAAGATACCTTGCAGCAATGATTAAGTCAGTGTCAACATCCTTACCAAAATTCCAGACTTTACCTTCAATTTTTTGCATAAAAAAAATCCTCATATAATTTATTTATAGATATGGAATATAACCACAAAAATAATCTATTTTCGCGATTATATCAAAAAAGTTTGAAAGTGGGTTTAGTGCAAAACATTGAACTCAAATTATGAGTTTAAAATATATGGTTAAAGTTTATGTAAAGCCCACTATCTTCACTACTTTTACCATAGTCAACCATTATGACTGTAGCTTGATTCCACGCTATACGCATACCAGCACCATAAGTATATTTAATATTATTAAAAGAGGTATCACTTACTTTATCAAAAACACTACCAGCATCTACAAAAGGTACAAACATAAACTCAAAAGTTTGACCTAAAGTAGCAGTTTGCAAAAAATTAAATCTTGTTTCTATATTTGCAACAGTTTTTACATCAGCAACAAATCTATTTTGTTGATAACCTCTTAAAGTTCTTAAGCCTCCAAGACCTTCAATAAAAGTATCTGTATATGAAAGAACATTTTTTTCATAAAAAGGTGTATCTCCTTGTTGAACAGAATATATCCATCTAAATGCAAAAGTGGCAAAGTCTACGCTATCTAAGGTTAAAAAGTTTTTAGTTGAAAATGTATATCTTTGATGATCATAATCACTACCTAAATATTTTGAATAAAATTCAGCAGTAAAATCATGTGCAGAACCATTTTTAGGATTTGGAGCGAAATCTCTACTATCATAGATAAAACCAATTTTAATACCACTATCAAAACCACCATTAAATCCAGTTACAGCATTTTTTTGATTATCATCATAAAGTTGTGATTTATCATTATGCTTATCAGCTACTTTCTTATCATTATATGTTTTTATATTTGCATAAGACATGTTATAACCAAAAGCTATTCTTGCTAAACCACCAAAAAGATCATATTCTAAATTTATTTCAACTTTTGGCTTTTCTAAAAAATATCTATTGTAAAAAGATGAGCCATTCGCATCTAAATAATCTTGTTGAGCACTCGCAGTTAAAAATGTACTTCCATCAGGAGCACTAAGATTATTAAGTGAAGATGAGTTTACACCAAAATATCTAGCTTGTGTATTTTTTTCATATATAGCTTGAGCTGTAAGTTTAAAGTTTGTATCTGCAATATATGGAGCTTCATAGTTTAAGACGTCATACGACCAGCCATTTGTAGTTTGAAAGAACTGAGCATAAACCTTATGTCTAAATGGAGTATAATCAAAAAGTTTATCCTCTTTATCACCATTATCAAACCAGTATACTCTAGCTCCATAACCTAAACCCTTATCAGGATCATAATTAATTAAAGGTAGTCCAGTAAAGTATGAACCTGCTTTTTTATTTTTTATCTGATCATTTGTAAGTTTAGATTTATTTTCTAATTCAATTGAACTATCATCACAAAATGCTAAAGTGCCTAATATAGCTAGTAGTAAAACTTTTTTCATCTATCTCTCCACCAATTTATTATTTCTGAAAAATTCGTCAATAATTTTTCTAAATTCATCCACACCATCTAATCTATTTACTTCATCTCGAATGGCAGATGCCCCACTGTAACCTTTAGAGTAAGTGTGTATATGTTTTCTAAACATTGGTACACCTTTAGACCCATAAAAATGGATCATACTATCAAAATGTTCCATAATAATTTCATGCCTAACTAACTCATCTACAGTTGAACTTCCAGTTTTTAATTGATGAAAAATCCAAGGCTTACCAACAGCGCCACGTCCTATCATAACACCATCACATTTGGTATGATCAAGCACCCAATTAGCCTTTTCAAAAGAGTCAATATCTCCATTAGCTATAACAGGGATTGAAACATTTTCTTTAATTTGTGCGATTGCATCATAATCAACTTCTGATTTAAACTTACCAGCTCTTGTTCTACCATGAACAGCTATAAAATCAGCACCAGAATCTTCAACAATTTTAGCAATTTCAAGATGGTTTTTTTTCTCAAAACCAAGTCTAATTTTTACACTAGTCATTGATTTATTTGACTCACTTTTAATAGCTTCAATTATAGATTTCATTTTTGAAAGATCATTTAGAAGTGAACTACCACTTCCATGAGAAACTATTTTTGGAACAGGACAACCACAGTTTAAATCAATAATATCTATACCATCTTGCTTATTTAAAACTTCAACTGCTTTTTTTACAATATCAACATCACTACCAGCAATTTGGACAGAATATGGGTTTTCATTAGAACTTTTTTCCAACATATGCAAAGTTCTTTCACTACCATAAGCTAATGCATTTGAGCTTAACATCTCACTAACAGTTAAGTCAGCTCCAAATTTTTTAACAACAGCACGAAAAGGGAGATCTGTATAGCCCGCTAACGGGGCTAAAATGTATAACGGTTTATCAAATGAAAGTTTTCTCATTTAATAAAAATTTCTAAAGGGTAAACTTTAGATTTTTCTTTTAAATCAAGGTAAGCTTTAAAGTTAATAAATTCATCCTCTTGAGAATTATCTAAAATCTCTTTTGCTAAAGCCACCATCTCTAAATCTAAAAGTGTAAATATATAAGCATCACTTACATTATCATCATTTTCAGCTAAAAGCTCAAAAAGTTTCATTCTTTGATCTGGAATCATATGTGCAGATAATATTATAGACATATCAATATACTCTTTAGAAGAAAGAGTAACTTTTGACATAAATACAGCCAATGTTTCATTTGAAATTTCAAGTCTATTTTCATCAGCATTAACACGCTTAAGTATAGTTACAAGTGAAGTTTTACTCATAAATTCACTATATTTCTCTATCACATATAGTGGAATATCAACAACAAAATCTTCGAAAGCTTTTTTAATTAATGAACTTGCATAATTTTGAGATTTACTTAAAATTTCTTCAGGATTAATTTTACCCTCGCCATATAAATTTTTAGTATTAAGCTCATTTAAGGCATTATCAGAAGAGATATTTAATTTTTTAAGTTCAACTGATTTACCATTATTTAGATCGGCTAAAGTATTTAAAACCAAATCAACTTTTTCATCACCACTATCTTTAAAATCTTTTTTTGGTGTAATTTTAGAATTAGCTATAAGTTTTCCAAGAAGTTTATATCTATCTGTCTTATATTCAAAAGATAATGGTTTAGATAAAAATGAACTTTTTATAGCTTCAATCAATTTATCATAATCTCTTTGAAACTTTCTTAATTTAAAACTTCCAATAAGTGAATAATAAAGCATATGAGTTACACTTGCAAAATACAGTATTATAAGTGGGAATACACTCAAAAATGCAATTGGCATTTGTGGAAGTGGTACACCAAAGAATACAATAGCGTATGAACTTTGAGTAACAAAGGCATAAACATACCAACCTATAATTATCATTAACAGTAATGAAGCAATTGTATATCTTTTAATGTACATAATTTTCCTTTTATTTAGACTGTTTTTCAGCTATTTCTCTACACTCAATACAATATTTTGCATGAGGCTTAACTTTTAACCTATGTGTTCCAATTAACTCTTCACACATTTCACAAATTCCATACTCTTTATTTTTTATCTTACTTAAAGATTGGTCAATCTCAAGAAGTTCTAGTTCTTGTTGATTTCCAATAGCATTTTCAACTAAATTATCATTACTTGCTGATGCGTAATCACCCTCATCATTAAGTTCTAAACCCTTTAACTCTTCCATTTCAGCTTCAACACTAGAAATATTACTTTTTATTTGAATTTTTCTAGTTTCTAATAACTCTTTAAAGTATTCAACTTCAGTATTTCTCACCAATTTTTCCTTATTTATGATATGGATGATTATTTAAAATCGTAAAACCTCTATATATCTGCTCAAGCAGAATAAGTTTTGCATTTTTATGACTTAACGTTAAGTCACCTAAACTTATAGCTTTATCACAACTTTTTACAAAGTCATCTTCAAAACCATAAGCACCACCTATATAAAATTGAATAGATATTTTATCACTTAATAGCTTACTAAATTCAAAACTATCTACTTTTTTACCTTTTGGGTGCAATACTATAGAGTAACCTTTATTTAGATTTGGTTTAAGTATCTTAGAATACACGGCTTGTGATGCTTCTCGTGATAATGCGTGTGCTTTTGTAACATCCTTATTAAATATCTCTATATCATCTAAACTTGAGAACTTACTTATCATTTTATGATAATCTTTATAGATAGGGTCATAAGTAGATCTCTCTTTTTTTGCAATTGAATAAATATCTATTTTCATAATAGTCCACTACCAACTACAATATATTCAACATTTTGAAAAGTATCATCAAGTTTAACACCACCAATAGCTGCAACTTTATGTATTGAGCTATTTGCTATATCATCTAGTGTATCACCAAGTAGGTCAGGAACATCTTTTGTAGTAGTAGATTTATAAGCACCTAAACCTATATAGTTTATATCTAGTTTATTTGTTATCTCTATCTCTTCTTTATTGTGAGTTGAGACTCCAATAATTTTATCGTTACCGATAACTTTTTTTAAAAGTTTAATAGATTTTTGAGGATCTTCGTCTATGGAGTATAAATCTTCTTGCCCTAAGTGTACACCGTCACAAAACTTACAAAGCTCATATTTATCATTTATAATTAAAAAACCATCAAAAATAGTTCTTATTTTTATGAGGTTATCTTTTATAGTTTTAATATCCAGATTTTTTGCTCTATATTGCAAAATTTTAGCATTATTCGACTTAGCATTTTTTATAAAATCTTCTAAATTAATAGAAGATTTATCTAAGAGATCTTGATCACATAATGCATATAAATTCATTATTTACCTAGCATCATCTTTAAAAGGTCACTAAGTGTTTTCTTTAAGTCATTTCTGTTTACAACCATATCTATAGAACCTTTTTCAAGTAAAAATTCTGCTCTTTGAAATCCATCAGGAAGATCTGAACCAATAGTTTGTTTGATAACTCTTTGACCAGCAAAACCTATCAAAGCACCTGGTTCAGCTATAATAATATCTCCAAGTGTTGCAAAAGATGCACTAACACCACCCATAGTTGGGTCTGTTAAGACAGAAATGTATGGAAGTTTATGTTTTGCTAACTTAGCAAGTGCAGCTGATGTTTTTGACATTTGAAGTAAGGCATAAGTTGATTCTTGCATTCTAGCACCACCACTAGCACTCAATATAACAAGACCCTGCTTTTTTTCTATGGCACGTTCAACCGCTCTAACGATTTTTTCACCCTCAACACTACCTAATGATCCACCCATAAAAGCAAAGTCAAAAACTACAAGTTGAGTAGCTATAGAATTTATCTCACATTCGCCACTAACTACAGAAGATGTTCTAGAAGTTTTTTTAACATTCTCTTCAACTCTTTTTACATAAGACTTTTTATCAACAAATTTTAGAGGGTCAACAGGCTTAAGAGTTGCATCCATCTCTACAAATGTATTATCATCACAAAGCATAGAGATTCTTTGATCAACTTTTATACGTAAATGATGAGAACATTTTGGACAAACATAGTTTTGGTTTTCAACCTCTTTATAGTACATAAGAGCTTGACATGAAGGACATTTAATCCAATGAGATGGAGCTTCACTTTTAGTAGGCTGTTTTTTTGCTTCACTTCTACCTGTAAAAAGATCTAATAAATTCAAATGATTCCCCTTAATTATATAATTAATTGAATTATACTTTAAAATTAGTATAAAGCAAATTAATCTATCTACAAATAAGCAAAAACTACATCAGGAAAAAGCATTACAATTAAAATAGTCAAAAGTTGTAAAAGTATAAAAGGTATAACACCCTTATAAACACTCATAATACTCACACTATCTTTTGCACTTCCCTTAAAGAAAAAAAGTGCGAGTCCAAATGGTGGTGTCAAAAAAGATGCTTGTAGATTTAAAGCTATAAGAACTGCGAACCAGATAGGATCAATACCAAAAGCATTTACTATTGGTACTAAAATTGGGACTATTATAAATGATATCTCTATAAAATCTATAAAAAAACCAAGTATAAAGATAACAAGCATTGCGATAAATATAAAATTCCAAGCATTAGATATATCATTTTCAAAAATAGCTAAAACCATATCATTTCCACCTGATTCGTTAAAAACTAGAGAAAAAGCAGTTGCTCCTATGAGTATCATAAAAATCATTCCACTTAAACTAATAGTCTCTTCTAAAGATTTTTTTATTGATTTATAAGAGATAGATTTATTGTAAAAACTTAAAATTATTGATCCAAGCACACCAAAGGCTGCTGATTCTGTTGGAGTAGCTATACCTGCAAATATAGAACCCAAAACTATTAACATAAGAGCCAAAAGTGGCAAAATTGATTTTATTAATTTAAAATAATTTATCTTTTTATCATTAACAATTGCAGGAGCAGATGATGGAGACAAATAAGCAAAAACTATTATATATATTATGTATAAACTTACCAATATTATACTAGGGTTTATAGCAGCTAAAAAAAGTTCACCAACACTTACATTCATTACATCACCAAGTATTATTAGAATAATAGATGGTGGAATAATTTGCCCAAGTGTACCACTCGCAATAATAGTTCCAGAGCTTAAAGAGTGAGAATAACCACTTTTTAACATTAAAGGTAGAGCTATAATACTCATCATAACCACACTTGCACTTACAATACCAGTTGATGCAGCAAGTAAGGCTCCAACTAAAACTACACTTATAGCTAAACCTCCACGCAAAGATTTAAATAAGGAGGACATACTTATTAAAAGTTCTTCAGCAAGTTTTGATTTTTCTAAAATAGACCCCATAAGTATAAAAAGTGGTACACTCATTAAAGTTGTATTAGACATAATTCCAAAGATTCTAAAAGGTAAAATATTAAATATCTCTAAGCCTAAATCTGGAGATAGTAGTGCAAATACAAAAGCAACCATTCCAAACGAAAAAGCAACTGGAATACCCACAAATAAAAAAAGTAATGCAGTTATAAACATAAATAAAGGTATCATTTTTTCAAACCCTTTATTCTATCAAATAGTAAACTTAGTACTTGTAAAATTAACAGTGAAAAAGCTAAAGGTATTATAGCCTTAACTATAAATCTATAATCTAAACCACCAGGATTTGCTGAAGACTCATTTTGAATAAAACTCAAAATAACAAACTCATAAGAAACATAAATTATTAGTATAGAAAAAGGTAGCATAAAAAAAATGTAAGAAGCTATATCTACATAAGCTTTTGTTTTTTGTGAAAAGTTAGAGTAAAAGATATCGACTCTAACGTGAGCATCATTTTTTAAGGCATATGATATACCAAACATAATTAAAAGATCAAAAAAATGCCATTGTAACTCTTGTATAGCTATAGACCCATTTGAAAATAAAAATCTCATCATTGCATCATAAACTACCAAAAGAACCAATATAGCCAAAGCTATAGAAGATATATTTTTAATTATATTTTGAAAATTTTTCATCTATATAAAACTAGGTGCATCATTTGCAAAAAGTATAATATCTCCACTTTTTGTTTGAGTAGCCAAAGCATCTGTTAATTTTGTTTTATCTTCTAAAAATATTTTATTTGAAACTTTTAGATGTTTTTTAAAGATATCACTATTTAACTTACCAGTAACTATAACAAGATCAAAAACATCATTTATTGATTCTATAAGTTGTATATTTAACTCATCACTACTTTCAACTAAACCAGGAGTAACAATAACTTTAGAACCTTGATGAGTTGAACAAAGTCTTATAGCTTCTAACATCCCATCAATATTTCCATTGTAACCATCATCTAAAATAATTTTACCACCCGCTTCAATCTTCTGAAGTCTATGATCTACACTTTTAAGTTTAGAAACAGCTTTTTCTATACATTCTTTTTCAACTCCAACTTCCTCTAGAACTAAAATAGCTGCATTTATATTTATAGCTTGAAAAGATCCTAAAATACTTGTTTTAAGATTATACGTATCTTTAGAGCTTGTAACTTTAAATGTTAAACCATCTAAAGTTCCATTCAAATCACTTATATTTTCACCAAAAAATGTAACTTTGTCATGTGGCTCATTAGTCACATTGTGATAAACAAAAGCTTTTTCTAATCTTGGTGAACTTACAAGTTCTAGTTTAGTTTTTTGTATATTGTCTAAAGATTTAAAATACTCTATATGAGCCTCTCCAACTTTTCCAACTACTGCAATATGCGGCTTAATAAGTTGAGCTATATCGTAAATATCACCTCTTGCTCTAGCACCTGCCTCAGCAACATAGTACTCAATACCAGATGGAAAATCTACATTTATATCTTTTACAAGTCCACCTAGAGTATTTACACTTCTTGGTGTCATATAAACTTTTTTTCCACAATCTTTTAACATAGAGTAGATAAAGTTTTTCATAGATGTTTTTCCAAAAGAACCAGTAACTGCAATAACTTTTAAGTTTTTCATAGATTCTAGTTTTTTTGATGCCATCTTTTTAAACATAAAGAACAGATACATCTCAACTAAGGTTGAACCTATATAAGCCAATGCTATAGGCAAAAACACTGGATAAACTTGACATACACCCTTTATAGTACATATTAGATCAGCAAAAATATTTAATGCTACAAGTAAAATTAAAAACCTTTTTACTCTCCAAGTTAAAACTAAACGCTTATCTAACTTGTAATTCCAAAGTAAAAAAGCTGGAAGTGTTGCAAAATAATAAAATATCCAGAAAAATTCATAAGCACTATAGTAAAGCATAAAAGGGATTATAAAGTAAAATATATGCCACCACCATTTATGGTGCTTTAAAACAACACGATCTATTTTATAATCGTACCATTGTAAAAGTGTTATTAAGTACCAACCCAAAGTTGTTACAAAAAGTACATTTGTCACAAAATAAAAAAGTTCTTCCATTAATCTCTATCTCCTAAATATTCATCTTCAATATCTAAAGATATATCATTAGCATGTTTCATAAAAAAGTAGTGATCACCATCAAACTCTTTCACTATAGATTTAGATATAAGCTTTTCAATCTCATAAGCAGTATATAAAGGTGTAGCAGTATCATCTACTCCCCAACAAAGAAGTGCTTTATTTTTAAATTCACTAAATTTATCTCTAAAATCTTCATTTACTACATTTTTAAATGTTGTGTACATGTATTCATTTAAATCCTTAGCATCACTACTTACAAAAAGTGAGCGAAGTTTAGTAAAACCAAAGATTTTAAGTGTTTTAAAAACAGCTATTTTTAGTTTTATACTTAAAGGTTTTGGAACTAAAATCCCAGAGCTACTAAGCAATACTAAAAGTTCTGGATTTAAAAGAGTTGCAAGCTTACCACCATAAGAGTGACCAACTATAATGTTTTTTGTAACATTAATTTCACATAAAAATCTCTCTAGTATTTTATGATAATCATCAGTCTTTAAAGCCATGGGAGATGTGGAACTACCAAAACCAGGTAAATCAATATATATATGTCTAAAACTATCCATCTGTTTAGAAAATACACTTTTCATTAAGGCTTTATTTGAACCCCATCCGTGTAAAAAAATTATATCAACTTTAGCACTTGGATTAAGAATTTCATAAGAGATATCAAAGGTGTGGAAGCCGTACTGTAAAGACTTTATAGCCACTATTTACCTTTAGCCATAGTGATAGAGTTTATATATGAATAATCAGATTTAATCTCATTTTTAAGCTCTAAAGTTTCAACTAACTCTTTGATAGAGTTTGAAAAGTCTTCAAATAGATAGTTTGCCATAGATCCAGGGATAGGGTTAATCTCATTTAGATAAACAGCACCATCTATAACAAAAAAGTCACATCTAATTAATGCTCCATTAAATATTTCGCCATAAATTTTTGTGAAATTATCTCTCATAGCTTGTTTTAAGGCTTCACTTATAACTGCTTCACTAGCACTACCATCACGTGAAAAATCCATATATTTTTTTTCAAAATCTAAAAATTCTGTTTTTTGTGGCTCTTCTACTATAGAAAAGTTTATTTTATCTGTTTTATAACCAGCAAGGTTAAACTCTTTTACTCCATTTATAAAAGGTTCTATCAAAACATTTTCATCAAACTCAAAAGCGACATCTAAAGCATAATCTAGTTCACTTTCATCTTTAACTATACTCACACCTATAGAGCTACCTAAACGTGATGGTTTTAAGATAACTGGTAAATCTATCTCTAAAACTCTTTTATCTTTTTTGTTTAGTGTTTGGTATTTTAAAGTTTTTACGCCTATGCTATTTGCAAGGTATTTTGTAAAAATTTTATCAAATGAAAAAACAGATGCTTCTGTTCTTGGCCCAATATATTTTATTTTATAAAAATCTAATAAAGAGCTTATAGTTCCATCTTCACCATCACCACCATGAACTAAGTTTAAAACAGTACTATCTATTTTAGTACTTGAAAACATTTTTTTAAGCTCAAAATAACCTATTTTTAAAAAAAGTTCATTGTCATTTTTATACTTTTTTGAACTAAAGTATGTTGATTTCATATTTTGTGAATCTATATAATAAAACTGATGGTTTGTGTCACAGAAAATAAATTCTAATTCAAAGCCTTCTAATTTAGATTTTAAAGTGATTGCACTTACTATAGAGATTTCATGCTCAAAGCTTGATCCTCCAAAAAGTATTGATAATTTCAAGGAATATCCTATTTTTGTAATTTTTTCAGAGCTTCTCTAACAAGTTCTGAAGTAGTAGAACTTGTACAAGTAGCTAAAGTTTTCGTAATTATATCGTTTTTAAAGCCAAGAGATTCTAAAGCCATAACAGATTCGTTATAAGCAGTTGAATTATTTGCACCACTTGAACCAACTAAAACCTCATCAAAGCCATTTAATTCAACTAAAATACGACCTGCACTTTTAGGACCGATCCCTGGTACTTTTTTCAATGAATTAATATCAGACCCACTAATAACTGATGAAAAAGCTTGTGGAGTAAAAGATGAACATATAGCAAGTCCAACTTTTGGACCAACCCCACTAATCTTAATCAATCTTTCAAAAAGCACCATCTCACTTTGATCAAAAAAGCCATAAAGTAAATTTGCATCCTCTCTAATAACTTGTTTAATATGTAAAGATGTATTTTTATCATTTATTTGTGCATAAGTATTTAAAGATATATTTACTCCGTAAGTTAAACCTTGACATTTTATATGTGCTAAAGTTGGTTCTTTATGTACAACTTCACCCTCTATTGCTACTATCATTATCCACCTTTAATCTATTGCTTTTATCTCAAACTCATCATCTACTTCAACTAAGGAAAAAGTAGTATTTGTACTTCCCTCTTGAGGGATGAACTCTAACTCTATATCTGGGTTTAACATCCTAAACTTAAGAACATTATGATTTTTCCATTTATCATGGTTTATAATCCTAGCATCCATTATGTTTATCTGAAAAGCATCATGTTTTATATGTAAACTTGATGCAGATCTTTTTAATGCAAAAAGTTCTTGTTTTAGATTTTCAACTTCTTTTTCTAAACCTATATGTTCTTTATACTTTTTAACAAATGAGTTTGGCATTTTAACACCATTTTTTTTATAATGGATTAAACGCTTCTTTAATTCTTTAAATGCAGGTGTGTTTTGTACTAATAAATCTTCTAGTTTTTCTAATTCTTCTTTAAGAGACCTATTTTTTCTCTCAAGTTCTACTATAGCATCATCATTATTTTCTAAGTTTTCTTTGGTATTTGCATCTAAAATAGTATCTATTATAAACTCATTTTCTCCACCTCTAAGTTTATGTATCTCTATTTTATGTGAAGCTCTTAGATTAAGATGGGAACCACACAACTCGATATTGATCTCTTTTGCTATAACTTTACCACCTAAAGCTTGAGTAATATTTACTATATTTGCTTCAACACTTCCATGTTCTAATCTTGTTATGGTGACTTCATTACCCTTTGCATGACCCTTATGTATCTCTATAAAAAGTTCATCTGCTTCTACAAATGAACTAGAGTGTGTTTGTCCATCAATTTTAGCTGTTTGAGCTTTAACCCTAGCATTTGGTCCAACATTACCTTGAATAGTAATCTCTTTAACCTCAACACTCATCCCCATTCCAACAGCATCTTTGAAAATATCTTTTTCAACTACATTTATACTAACATCTGCATCTATACCAGCATCTATATCACCAGTGGTCTTAAAACTTATCTCTTGTATATCTACCTCTTCATGTATATCATAAGCACCAGCTTCAAAAGTGATATAACCACTATTTTTAGCTATATATAAAATAAAGTCATCATCCTCTTTTATCTCAATTTTCTCACTTACACTAAAAGTTGGTTCATTCTTTGTTATTGGATCTTTTGGTTCTATATACTTCCCCCTACAATCACGTCCAGCTTTACCTTTTTTAGGTTTTATATATTTTATAAGTAGTTCATCCTCAATACAAGCAACTAAAAAACCTCTTTTTGCATAATCTATTCTATCAAACTCATCAAGTGCCGAACTTTTTTGCTCATAAAATAAAATAAGTTCATCGTCCACACTCTGCATCACATCAAAAGAGTGAGCAATATTTATAAGTTCTGTTTCTTCAAATGTGTACTTACCATTTACCTTTACTTTAGAGACTATGTTTTTTAACACATCTTTAAAATCAAATAAAAATATATTTAATTTAATATTTGCTCTTAAAAGTCTTCGTTGAACTAAGCTATACAAATCATTTTCAAAATCATCATAATTTTCTATAAAAGATCCAGACTTGATACTTAAAAATACATTGGTCACATCTGAATTAGCTCCAATAGATATATTTAAATTATCTAAAGGTGAGTCCTCTTTAGTAAAAATTTCAATCTCATATATTTGTTTTATTTCAAAGTTAGGGTTTAACCAATCTGTTTCATCTATATTTTTTAACTCCGACTCTTCTATAGCTTCCCATTCAATCTCATCTTTATCGCTAGCATATCTTATAAAATTACTTGTATCCAATAAATTAAAATCTAAAGTTTTAACATCAATACCATTAGACTTAGCATTTTGTAAAAGAGCACGAGCAACATTATCTATTCTAAGTGCTATTGGTGTTATTTGTGTATCAGACACTATCTACTTCCTAATTTATAAAAGTTTAATTTTTTAAAGCATATATTATTCCATATATAGTTATTATACGCTTTATGTTTAAATCTATATTTACAAACTCATTTGGAATTTTAATTTCACGCATTTTTGGCTTTCTTAGAGATATGATGATGGCTGCAACATTAGGTGCAAATATCTACTCCGATATCTTTTTTATCGCATTTAAGCTTCCCAACCTTTTTAGACGAATTTTTGCGGAGGGTGCTTTTGCTCAAACTTTTATACCATCTTTTATAAGAAGTCATAATAAAGCTATATTTTCTATGCATATTTTTATAGCATTTTCATTAATATTAGCTGTTTTTACTCTAATTGTAAGTTTATTTCCATCTTTTTTTACAAAACTTATAGCATTTGGGTTTGATCAGAAAACTATAGAGTTAGCAAGCCCTTTTGTAGCTATAAATTTTTACTATCTTATAGTGATATTTTTTGTAACTTTCCTAAGTACTTTTTTACAATATAAAAACCATTTTGCTACAACATCATTTGCTACATCTTTACTAAACATATCACTTATAAGTGCCTTATACCTTTTTAAAGATTCTGATCAGATAGTTATAGTTGAAGCATTGAGTTACGCAGTTGTTATAGGTGGTCTTTTACAACTTATAGCACATATACTTGCTCTTAAATATTTTCATCTTGAGTTTATATTTAGTGGTGGTTTAAAATACTACAAAAAAGAGCAAAACAAAGTTAAAAAAGAGACTAAAAAATTTAAAAGTGAATTTATTCCTGCTGTTATTGGTGGTTCAACTGCACAAATTTCTGCTTTTATAGATACTTGGCTTGCTTCTTTTTTAGTAACAGGTTCAATCTCTTATATCTATTATGCTAATCGTATATTTCAACTTCCTCTTGCTCTTTTTGCTATAGCAACTACAGTTGCACTTTTTCCTCGTATCTCAAGATATATCAAAAACTCTGATCATAAAAAAGCCCTAGAGATGTTTGATAAAAGCTTTTGGTTTTTAACTTACCTACTAACATTAGCATCACTTGGTGGATTTATACTTAGTAAAGAGATTATTTGGCTTTTGTTTGAGCATGGAAGTTTTAGCACAAGTGACACACAAAATACAGCCTTAGTTTTGCAGATGTACATGATAGGTTTACTTACTTTTGGTTTAGCTAAACTTTTTTCATTGTGGCTTTACGCCTCACAGATGCAAAAAAAAGCTGCCAAAATTGCAAGTATATCTCTAGTAAGTAATATTATCTTCTCTTTAGCCCTTATAAAACCATTAGGTGCGATGGGTTTAGCTTTAGCCTCATCTCTTAGTGGCTTTATACTTCTTTTTTTAACATTAAAAGAGTTTAAATTTGAAGAGTTTTTTGCTATAATTACTTTTAAAAAATTAACTATATATTTAAGTGTTATGCTTAGTTTTACAGTTATATTAATCCTATTTAAAGATTTTATTGATGTATATATTTGATAGTGTAAAAAAAGAAAAAGTAGAGTTTATCCCCCAAGATAAAAACAATGTAAAGATGTATGTATGTGGACCAACTGTTTATGATGATGCTCACTTGGGTCATGCAAAATCATCTCTTAGTTTTGATCTTCTTTATAGAGTGTTAGAGGCGAATGCTTATGATGTTACTTATGCTAAGAACATTACAGACATAGATGATAAAATCATAAAAAAAGCACAAGAGTTAAATAAAACTATTGATCAGATAAGTTCAGAGTTTACAGATGCTTACCATAAAGATATGGATGCCCTATATATAAAAAGACCAAACTTAGAGCCTCGTGCAACTGAGTCTTTAGAAGCTATGTATTCACTTATAAACTCACTTATAGAAAAAGAGCATGCTTATGTAACAAAAGATGGAGATGTTTATTTTGATACAAAAAGCGATAAAAGCTATCTTAGTATCTCAAATCAAAGACAAGATGAGGACTCTACCCAAGCAAGAGTTGAATCTTCATCTTTAAAAAGAAACAACACAGACTTTGCTTTATGGAAAAGTGCTAAAGATAATGAAGTATCTTTTGAAGCACCCTACTCTAAAGGTCGTCCAGGTTGGCATTTAGAGTGTTCTGCAATGATTGAAAAACATTTAGCAGATGAAAACTTAAAATATAGTGTAGATATACATGGTGGTGGAGCAGATTTACTTTTTCCTCATCATGAAAATGAAGCAGCACAAACAAGATGTTCATCATCTCATGAACTAGCAGCGTACTGGGTTCATAATGGCTTTGTAACTGTAAACAATGAAAAAATGAGTAAATCTTTAGGAAATAGTTTTTTTATAAAAGATGCACTCAAAAAATATGATGGTGAAGTTTTAAGATACTATCTTTTAAGTTCACACTACAGAGCAAACTTTAACTTTAGTGAAGAGGATTTATTAGTATCTAAAAAACGTTTAGACAAGATATATAGACTAAAAAAGCGTTTATTTGGCATGGGTAGCAAAGATATAAAAACTACATTTAAAGATGAATTACTTAAAGCCTTAAATGATGACTTAAATACATCTGTATCTTACGCACTTATAGATGAGATGATATCTAGTGTAAATGATACCTTAGATAATGAGCCAAAAAATAAACTTATAAAAAAAGAGGCTATGGCAAATCTTATGTTTATTGAAAACATATTAGGTTTTGCAAGTCAAAATCCATTTGAGTACTTTCAATATGGCATAGATGAAAATAAAAAAAACATGATAGATACTTTAATTGAAAAAAGAGCAGAAGCAAAAAAAGATAAAAATTTTGAGTTATCTGATCAGATTAGAGATGAAATTTTAGCCTTAGATGTGTCTATTATGGACACTGCCAATGGAACTTTTTGGGAATCTAACTAAATTTAATATAAATAAAATTTAATTTATATATAATAATACTAAATAGATATAAGATTATATTTATAACAACTATAATATCTCAATTTATGAGCCTTGCTCATAATATGAATAATATTAGTAAATAAACTAAAAATAAAGTGAAAATATGAGTGAAAGATATCCAGATATATTTGATAATTTAAAAAATAGGGTAAGAGAAGCGGGTCTTTTAGATAGAGTGCCTGTTAGAGGTTCAATAGAGATGATATTAATTGCTATATCAACTATAGCAGTTTTAGCAACGATGCAGATGTGGAATCCTATTTTAATGGGACTTGCCTTAACTGTAATTTTTACAAGATCAGTTTTTGTATCTCACGATATACTTCACTCCCAATATTTTAAAAACAGAACTCTATCTCGCCGTTTATCTTACCCTTTCTCAAATTTTTTAATTTGTAACTCATCATCATGGTGGAATAAAAAGCATAATATAAATCATCATACTTACTGTAATGTAGTTGAAAAAGATGAAGATATTCAAGCTATGGATGGTGCTTTTGCTCCACAAATCAAAGGTAATAGCCCATTTATAAGATCATATAAATACTTCATCTTTTGGGGTGGATTATTTTTAATGTATCCAGCTTTTATAAAAAACTCTTTTGAGTATGTTATAAAACATAGATTATATAATGAGTTAAGCATTATGGTTTTACACTTTATTGTTATTTGGGGAAGTATTTTTTACTTTTTACCATTAACTAGTGCAATAACTGTTTTTGTAACTCTATATTTTACACTTTCTATATGGTTATCTTTAGGGTTTATAACAAACCACTTAGGGTGTGAAACTTTTACAGCACAAGAGAGTAAAGATTTCTCTTGGATGGAACTACAAATGAGAACATCAAGATCACTTAAGGGTAAGGCCTTTATGCACTGGTTCTATGGTGGACTTGATACTCAAATAGAGCATCATCTTTTCCCTAAAGCACCAAGATTTCATCTTTTAAAAGTAAAAAAGATAACTATGGAGTTTGCTAAGGAAAACAACATACCATACTTTGAAACAACACCACTTTTAGCATATAAACAGATTAATGATGTAATTGGGAAATATTAATAGATTTAGAGATGTCCTTTAATATTTTCAATTATTTCAACAAAGTAATTCTAAAACCTTTTTTCTTAGAGTCAATTAAACTTATCTCACCATTATGAGATTGAGCTATCTGTTTAGACAATATAAGCCCTAAGCCATTACCCTTCTCTTTTGTACTTTTAAAAGCTTCAAATAGCTCTTGAGGGTTTTCTATAGGCACACCTGTATCATAAATCTCTAAAATATGGTATGTTTCATCTGGTACATACTTAAACTCTATAACCCCATCATCATTTTCATCAAGCTCTATAGCATCTATAGCATTAAATATAAAATTAGTAAAAAGCATAACTAAAAGATCTTTATCAGCTTCAAATATAAAATCTATCTCATCAAAATCAAAAGTTATATCTTTAGAGTAGCTATAGTATCCAACAGCACTTTTAATCTCATTGATGACACTTGAAAACCGCATAGGGCTTTTTGTAGCAACTACCCCTTTTGAAAACATAAGAGTTGCTTTTATAATTCTATCTATACGATAGATTGAACTTTCTATCTCTTCAACTATAGGTATATTTTTATCTGCAACCCTTTTTTTAAGTGTTGAGGCTAGTAAAGATATAGAGCCTATTGGGTTTCTTATCTCATGTGAAAGATGAGCTGCCATCTGTCCCATAGTTGCCAAGTTTTCTTTTCTTTTCTGATCAGTTATATCTGTTGCAGATATCATCCTTTTATCTTGATATGTAGATGATTTTATAAGATAAGATCTAGATGAAAAACTTAACTCATAATCATCTTCATCAAGTTTAAGTATGATTAACAACTCATACAGTTCAGAAGCAGCAGAGTTTTGTAAAAAAACCTTACCATCATCATCTAAAATCCATATAGCATTTGGTAAAAACTCTATAACTTTTTCTATAGTATCTTGAAGATGAGAGTAAGAAGCTCTTAAACCTTTATACTCATTTTCAATTTTATATGTTTGATCAATAAGTGTTTTTAACTCTTGTGCAGATATGTCAGGCATTGGGATTTATCTCTTGAAGTATTTTATATAAATCATATGCATCATCAACACCACACAACTCGCGTATAGAGTGCATTGCGTATGTTGGAAGACCAACATCTATAGTATTTAACCCTAGCCTAGTAGCCATGATTGGTCCTATGGTTGAGCCACATCCCATATCTCCTCTAGTTACAAAACTTTGAAGTTTAATGTCAGCTTTTTTTGCTGCTTTTTTAAAATAAGCAACTGAAGATACATTTGTAGCGTACCTCTGATTTGAGTTAGTTTTTATAACTACACCTTGATTTATTAAAGGTGAATGTTGCTCCTCATGAACACTTTTATAATTTGGATGAAGTGCGTGAGCATTATCACATGAGATAAGCAGTGATGTTGAAGTAAGTTTTATATATTCATCACTATTTTCGCTTATCTTTTTTAATACATTTTCTAAAAATGGTCCAGAAGCACCAGAGGCACTATCACTTCCAACCTCTTCATGATTAGATGCAACCATCATAAAAGCATCATCTTTATTTTTAACTAAAACCTCAACACTAACAAAACAACTAAGAAGATTATCTAATCTTGCTGACGCAATAAATTCATCATCTAAACCAACAAAAGATGCTTTAGAAGTATCATAAAAATTCAAATCATAAGATAAAATCTCTTCTGCTTTATCTAACTTTTTTAAAAGTAAAGAGTTTAAGTCTATATCTTTTTCATTTGCAATTATAGGGTTTATATCTGTCTGAGCATTTATAGTTCTATCTTTATTTGCTTTTTTATCAAGATGTATAGCTAAAGATGGGATAATTGCTATAGCTTTTTCAAAATCTATAATATCACTTTTTATCTCACCTTTTTTATCTAAATATGAAACTTTTCCAGCTAAACTAAGATCTCTATCAAACCATGGGTTAAGTAAAACACCACCATAAGTTTCAACACTAAATTGGCTTACACCAGCAGTTTTTATAAGAGGATTTGGTTTTACTTTTAAAGTTGGAGAGTCAGTGTGAGCTCCAAAAATAGTATAAGAGCTACTTTTTTTATAGGTAAAAGCAATAATAGAACTATCATCTTTAATAACATAATACTTTGAATCCTCAAGCAAGTTCCAAGTATCTTCAATATAGACTCTTTCATAAGATGCACTTAAAAGTAAATCTTCAATACTAAGAACAGCATGATACTCAGTAATACTTGAGCTTAAAAATTCTAAAAGCTTTAAATTAAATTTGTTTTTCATTAAGCTACATCCACATCTTCAAATTTTTCTAACTCTGCAATAATCTCTGAATTTACTCTTATGTTTGAGCTTATAACTACATTTTGTAGCTTAGAAACAAGAGTAAGTTTAACCTCTCTATTTCCTGGAAAACGTCTAACAAGAGCATATAATTTTTCTAAAAGAGCTAAATCTCTACTTATATTTAGTCTAAGCTCAAGTGGTTCTTCAAAAACCTCCCTAATCTTTGTATCTACTTTTTTAGCAACTTTTTTAGCTTCTTTTAGTGTCATAATCTTATTTACACTTATACGTGTAAACATCTCAGTTTGAGTTATCTTTGTTCTAAAAGCTATTGGCTCTTCAAGATTCATCTCTTTTATCTCTTCAAGTTTGTCACTAAAAAGCATAATCTCCATATTTCCATGAAAATCCAATAAAGAAACTATACCAAAAGGGTTTCCTTTTTTAGAAACCTTAGATACAACTTCCTCAACCTTTCCTATAAAAATAGCACTTGAACCATCTGCAATAGTGGCTAAAGCAGAAGATAAAGTGTAATTTATTGCATCCATCTCAGCTCTAAACTCATCAAGTGGATGACCAGAAACATAAAAGCCTAAAGTGTCTTTTTCAAACTCTAAAATAGACTTAAGGTCGTACTCCTCTTGATTTGTAAGTTCTAAAGTAACTGTTGTTATCTCTTCATCATCTCCAAAAAGAGATCCAACTGCATTTTTTTTAGCTTCACTCGATTTTTTTGCTGTTTCTATAATAAGTTCTATTTGAAGCAAAAGTGCTTTTCTTGAAAACTTAAATTCATCAAATCCACCAGCTTTTATAATAGATTCAATAACCCTTTTATTGACTTTTTGAGGTTCTATCCTATTTACAAAATCTTGTATATTTGCAAAAGTTCCATCACTTCTAACCTGCAAGATAGAGCGAACCGCTTCATTTCCAACACCTTTTATAGCTCCAAGACCAAAAAGTATAGTATCTACATCGTTTTTCTTAATTGCTGAAAATTCTAAGTATGAGTGGTTTATTTCAGGTGGAGAAAGAACTATATCCATCCTTTTTACCTCATCAATATACTTAACAACCTTTTCTGTATTATCTTTTTCTGAAGTTAGAAGAGCTGCCATAAACTCTTGTGGAAAGTATGTTTTGAGCCAAGCAGTTTGAAAAGTAACCATTGCGTAAGCTGCTGAATGAGATTTATTAAAACCATACCCAGCAAATTTCTCAATTAAATCAAAAAGTTCACTTGCTTTTTGGTAATCATGACCCTGCCCTTGAGCTCCTTTTGAAAACTCAGCATTATAAGTTGCCATATCTTTTTTCTTACCCATTGCACGACGAATAATATCTGAGTAACCAAGTGAAAATCCTCCAACATGTTGAACAATCTGCATAACTTGCTCTTGATAAACAATCACCCCATAAGTTGTGTTAAGTATAGGTTCCATAATATCAAAAACATACTCAATCTTTTCACGACCATGTTTACGCTCAATAAAACTATCTAACATCCCAGACTCCATAGGACCTGGTCTATATAGTGCCAAAACCGCAATAAGGTCATCAAAATTTGATGGTTTAAGTCTTTTATTAAGATCTTGCATACCAGAAGATTCTATCTGGAACATACCAACAGTCTCCCCACTTTGTATAACATCATAAACTTTTTGATCATTTTCATTTATCAGATGCCAGTCAACATCTACATCATAACGTTTTTTTACAAGTTTAACAGCATTATCTATAACATCAAGAGTTTTAAGTCCAAGGAAGTCAAACTTAATCAAATCAACATCTTCTAAAAAATTTAAAGAGTATTGTGTAACAAAAGTATCTTCACCAGATGGTTTATATATAGGTGTTTTTTTCCAAAGCTCCTCATTGGAGATAACAACACCCGCAGCGTGGATACCAGAGTTCCTTTTTAAACCCTCTAACTTTTTAGCAAACTCCCAGACTCTTGAAGCTCCTGCATCCATATCTACAAGTTCAGATATTTTAGGCTCTTTTTGAAAAGCTCCCTCAACAAATTGACCTTTTTTAGTTTTACCATTTAGAGTAATTCCTAGTTCATCAGGTATAAGTTTTGCCATCTTGTCTGCTTGAGAAAGTGGCATATCTAAAACCCTAGCAACATCACGAATAACCCCTTTAGCTAGTAAAGAACCAAAGGTTATGATTTGGGCAACTTGATTACGACCATATTTTTTAGCAACATAGTCTATAACCTCACCACGTCTTGCTTGCATAAAGTCCATATCTATATCGGGCATACTTACACGTTCAGGATTTAGAAATCTCTCAAAAAGTAAATCATACTTCATTGGATCTATATCTGTAATCTCTAAAGAGAAAGCAACCAAACTTCCAGCAGCAGAACCCCGACCAGGTCCAACAGCTATACCCATCTCTTTAGCCTCACGAACGAAATCCCAAACAATCATCATATAACCTGGAAACTTCATAGAGTTAATGATATCCATCTCAAATACAAGTCTATCTTTGTACTTTTGATGAAGAGACTCATCAACATACTCTAAACGTTTTTTAAGTCCCTCTTCACATTTGAAAACAAAGTACTCAGCATCATCTTTATCTATTGCTGCCATCCAAAGTTTTTTCTCATCTTCACTTGGATTAGGATGTAGTGGTTCATCATCTTTATTATCTATGATTAAGCCATCTTTTAAAGCTAACTCTTTTGTAAACTTAAAGTTAGGGGGTGTAGGTGTTTTCACAATAGGCACAAATTCTTCTATCTTCGCTACTATCTCTTGAGTAGCTTCAAGTGCTTCTGGTATATCTGCAAACAGTCTAGCCATCTGATCAGGAGACTTCACATAAAACTCATGAACAGAGTGACGCATACGGTTAGGATCATCGTAAAGTTTATTCATACCAATACACATAAAAGCTTCATGATACTGTGCATCACCTGGGTAAGTGTAGTGAGTATCGTTTGTTGCAACTATTTTTATATCTAACTCTTTTGAAAGTTGTAAAACTTGATTATCTATGTATAGTTGATCACCAATGCCATGTCTCATCATCTCTAAATAAAAATCATCACCAAATATCTCTTTATGCTCTAATGCAACTCTTTTAGCACCCTCATAACCCTCAGCACCATTTCTTACATTTCTTTCGTTTTGTAAATTTAGATGCCAGTTTACTTCACCTTGCAAACATGCAGAGGTACAGATTATCCCCTCACTATGTTCACGCAACTCATTTTTGTTTATTCTAGGATAGTAATAGAACCCATCTATAAAAGCTTTTGAACTAAGATACATAAGATTTTCATAACCAATTTTATTTTTGGCAAAAAGACATATATGAAATCTTTGTTTATTTGTCTTGTCGTTCAACTCTTCACCATTATGGATATAAGCCTCAATTCCAATAATTGGTTTAATTCCTGCATCTTTAGCTTGTTTATAAAAGTCAATAGCTCCAAACATATTGCCATGATCACTCATAGCAACAGATGTCATCCCAAGCTCTTTTACACGATCAAGAAGATTTGTTAATTTATTTGCCCCATCAAGTAATGAGTACTCTGTATGTAAATGTAGATGTGTAAATTTTGCTTCGCTCAATTTTAAGCCTTAAAATAGTAATTTTAAAATGGTAATTTATATATGTGATTATAGTTAAAAGAGTTTAGATGTTTATAAAAACTAAGCACTAAGCTAGATACTTAGTTTTTTAGATAAATCATCATTATTAAAACACAAAACTTTTGGAAACAAACCATAAAAGCTTCCATTTAATTGTGTATTTTCAACAATAAAATATCTAAATTTTTTATATAAGACAGTGTCTGGAACTTTATTGTAATCCCAAAACTCATCTAAAGAGCATTGAGCAGTTAAACCATCTATATCATAAACTGCTCTACCCATCACCTTAGTTGGTATTTGATGATACACAGATGATAAACCTACAGTTGAGTTTATAGTTATAGTTGATATAGAATGTTTCAAAATTGTTGGAAGATGTACATCATAAACTATTATCATCCTATGTTCAATTGAGTATTTTGAAGCTAAAGCCATTATTTTACTTCTAAATCTTGGACGACCACGATCTACAGGATGGTGTTTAAAAAGTAACTTTTTATCTTTTGGTGCGAACTTAGCAAATGATCTAATCACTTCATCTAAAAACTCTTCTATATTTGCATACTTAGAGTGCTCCAAAATTTGAAAATCTGTATGAGTTTGAAGTGGGATAAAATAATACTGTTTATTTAGAGATAGTTGTATTTTTTTCTCAAATCCACGTTCAAAGTACCTATATACATACTTTCTTAATAAGTTTCTAATAGCATAAAAAGCCTCTTTTAAAGTAGAGAACTCTTTATGATGTACATAACTTGGATAATAAGATGAAAATAGATTTGCTATAAAATAATATAAACCAGAGTCAATATGTTCTATAAAAGTGTTTTTATTTACACTATGAGGATTGTTAATCTCTTTTAATTCAAGTTTTTTATAAAAATCAGGATCATCACTTAAACCACCAAAAGCATTTACCCCATCTTTTTGCATAGTTATAAAATCTGGTCTTATATAACCCTCTTCAAAAACATATACTTCAATACCTATTTTTTTTGCCTCTTGGATAGCAATAGATTGATAAAATCTACAATCACCAAATATATATATTTGATTAATATTATTTTTTTTATAAAAATCACAGACAAACTTTATCCAATCTTGAGGAGTACCTTTGTATGGTGTATAATTATCTTTATGTGAAAAAAAAGCATCTGCCGCATTTAATCCAATACGAAAAGTTTTAGCTCCATTTTCTCTAAATGCCACATCAAGACGCTTAAAAAAAGTCCCCATTGGACCTTGTAAAAGAAGTATGTTTTTATTTTTAACGCTTTTAATTTTATTCAAATTTTACCTAATTTCATTATCACTAACTCTATTTTAACATCAATATCCTCAAAAAAAGCTGTATTTTTCTAGATATATAGTTTCTGATTTTGTTTTTATATTTGAATATTGTACTTTTATATAACTCTCTTTGAGATTCTATTAAGTCTAAAATATCCTCTATCTCACAAATCTTATCTTTATAGGGGTTATAATATCTTGGGTAAAGTATTAAAGTTGCTGCTACAAGTTCATCTACACTTAAAATTCTATCTCTTCTAGCTAAACTATTCTGATCAGATGTTAAACCCCAAGATGCGTAAAATGGTAAGCCATAAGTAAAAACTTTTTTACCATACATCAAAGCTTCAAATCCAACTAAAGATGTCATAGTATGAACCTCTTCACAAACAGCTAATATAGAGTCTAAACCAACATTAGTAACTATCTTATCGCAATACTTTAATGCATCTTTTTCATCCACCAGCCCTACTCTATTTCCTACTAAAACATCAGGGTGTGGCTTAAAAACTATAAAACCATCTTTTACATTTTCTCTAGCTTTTTTTAGTAACTCTAAGTTAGACATCCCATTTGCACCAAATTTTATAGAAGCATCATCTTCAACCTGTCCTGGAACTAGAACTATCTTTTTATCTTTTGGTAGAGCTAAATCTACATTTTCAAAAATATTGTATTTTGATATCTTAGAGTCTATTAAATGTTCTTTTACTTTTTTAGCTCGATTAAGTAACTCTTGATTAAACTTATAAGTGTTTAAAATATTTTCTAAATCACTTGGTGTATTTGGATCAAAATATATTCCACTTTTATCTACTACTTGAGAAAATGGAGTTGTAAGGTCTGAGCCTAAAGAAACTGAACGGATAAAACCATCTTCAACTCTAATTATATTTATATTGTGAAACTTGGCATACTCCTCAATCTCTTTAAAATCTTTTTTACCCCAAATATATATAGAACTTTTTGGATTTAAACCTTTTTTTACAGCACACTTAAAAACATTTTTTTTAAACCAAGGATTTATAAAAACTAAACTATCTAACTCATAGAAAAACTTCGACATATACTCATGTTTCCAGTAAGAGAAACCAAAAAAAAGATGATTATCCATTTTAATCCTAAAAAATATATTTTAAACCAATACCAAGATAGTTTGAACCAACTTTTGGTGGGGCTACAATACCATAAATACCACTTCTATGATGAAGTCTAAAAAACAGATGTATAAAATCTAAATATGGTGTATAAAACTCACTATCTATTATGATAAGGTTTTGTAAAGGGTAGTATCCACTAGGGTTATCCTCACTATAAACTGGTTTTTCATTTGATGGCGTATCTAAAGCGTAAGATAAACCATCTGCCAAGGCTATATCCATGTTAAAAAAATCATTTTTCCAAAACAGTTCCCTATAGCGAAGCATCAAAACAAGATTTGTTTCAAAGTTATTTTGTAAACCTCTATGTTTTACCAACATCCCCTCTAAACCAAAAACCACACTTGAACCATTTTCAAACTTAAATTTTTTTAGTGTATAGTTATATGAAAGTGCTTCAAGATAAGAGTCTTCAAAATCTATATCACCACTTAAAATCATCCCAGGTAGTTCTAAAAGGTTAGTATCAACCTCTCTTGCAGTATATATATTTAAAGTATCATCAGCACTAAGATTATAGAACATTAAAAATAAAAGAAAAAATTTATAAATCTTCAACATAGACAACCTTAAACAATTTATGTGATTATACTATATATCTTCAAGTTTTATCTTTTTATAATCTGCACTATCGTAAGATTTATCATCTTTAGCAGGTACACTCATCCAAAAATACAGATACTTTTCATAAATAAAAGCACTTAGAGCATATATACCATATTTTACTTTTATGGGATTATATCTATGTATAGTACCATCTTCATTTATACGAATAAGCTTTAGATTGTTTTTACCACTAATAGAAAAAAGGGTAACTTTTACCCCAGCATTATATGCTAAATATAAAGTCTCTGGTGTTTCTATAAAATTTAAGTTACTAGCATCATTTTTGTCAATAAGAAGTTCATTAACATCAAGCCCATTAGTAGAACTCATCTTTAATGATGTATCATCACAAATGCCCTTATAACTTAGATAAAAGTTATTTTTAAATAGTGAAATATCAAGCCACAGCAATCCACAATTATGCTCAAATAGTTTTTTACTAAAAACAACTTGTTTTAAATTTTCATCATAAACACTTAACGTAGCAGATGGTATCTCCATATCTTCTTCACGTTTAGGAGATGAAAACTGTGTGTGGCTTGACTCATTTGCACTTCTAAGTGTATATGTCAAATTATCTTTTTTTATTACATAATTGTTACCTATATCAAAATCATTAACATCAACTTTTACCATATAGTTTGACTTATAAAGTTCATGATATTTTGAATATTCATCATTACTTATGCTTATAATATTTTGTTTATCATCTTCACATCCTGATAATAAAAATATTAAAGAGAAAAGATAACACATTTTTTTTCTTAATTGTTTCAGTTTCATAAAAAAAATTATACTATAATTTCACTAATAAGAACATTGGAGAATTATGACAAAATACTTAGAATTTAATGATGAAAAGTCACACAAGTTTTACAAAATTGAGCTAAAAGGAAACCATTTTAAAGTAGTTTACGGAAAAATTGGTTCAGATGGAAAAAGCAGTATTAAAGAGTTTGATAGTGAAGACAAAGCTAAAAATGAGGCTGAAAAACTTATAAAACAGAAACTTAAAAAAGGCTATCTTGAAGCTGAATTACCAACAAATGATGAAAATTCATATGCTAGCAATACAGAAGAGTTAACTTGTCCAACTATAGAAGCACTTCAAAAAGCTTTTGGTGCTTACGAGGTGCCATTAACATTAAAAAAACTAGCTAAGTTTGAAGATGAGAACGGCGCTGAAACATTTTCACACTCTTTTTATATAGGACATGATGAGGACGCTTTTGTAAACTATCTTGATGAAGATGAACTTAGTGAAAAAGAGATTAAAGAGTATAATGACTCACTTTTACAATTTGCTACAACAGATGGTACAGGTGGAATAGCAGCGTTTTGGATAAAAAAAGGAAATACTGACTTAGAAAAAGCCCCTATTATCTCTTTTGGTAGTGAGGGGTCTATAGATGTAGTTGCTCAAGATATAAAAGATTTTGTTAAGATGCTTAGTTTTGGTGCTGAGTGTATGGATGGTGGCTTTTACCACTATATAGAAGAGTATGATGAAGATAGTGAGTATGCAGACTTTGCTAGTGAGTTTAAAGACTACAATCCAAATTTTATAAAATTTAGAGAGTGGATGAAAGATGAGTTAGGGATAAAACCTGTAAAAATTTGGGATATAGAAAATAGTGATGAAGTAGATAAACTTATAGCAAAAGCTCAAAAAAAAGTAAATAAAGCCTTTAATAAATGGCAATATAAATTTTATCCTGATCCGGACTCTGAAGAAGCTATTTATAAAAGAGAGCAACTTGAAAAACTAGCAAAAGAGGAAAAAGTTTTACTTGAAAAAATAGAAAAAGACCCAACAAATGCACAACTATATTTTGATCAAGCACAACTAGAGATAGAAATAGGTCAAAATAGCGAATATAACCATGACAAAATAGATAGTCTATATAACAAAGTGATTGAACTTAATCCAAATCATATAGATGCACTAAAAGAACTTGCATCAAGATACTCACGAGATGATGATAAACTTGTATTAAAATATCTATTTAAAGTTATTGAACTAGAGGGTGAACAAAACTGTAAACTTTATGATGATGTAGCAGATTGTTATGACAGACTAGGTGAACCACAAAAAGCTTTAGAGTACTATATAAAAGATATTATTGCTAGTCCTGAAAGTTATGGTGGGTATTCTCAAAAATACATTATAGAGATAGCCAAAAAAAATAAAATGAATGCTATAGAGATACTAGAAGATGTATCTAAAAAATCAAAATCAAAATACACCCATCAATCCCTTGTAGATTTATATATAAAAGCTAAAAAGTTTGATTTGGCATATGAACATTTTTTAAAATTTGCAGACTTAGAAACTCATATGCAAGATTTTATCTATATGGATAATGCAGAAATATTTTTTAAAAAAGAGGCTTATGTAGAGGCTCAAAAGATGTATGAGTTTGCATTAAAAAATATGAATTGGGAAAGTGAAAAAGCAGAGTGTAACAACTACTTAGGAGTTTTAGCTATAAAAAATGGCAACGATATAAAAAAAGCTATGAAGTACTATAAAAAAGCTATAAAATTAGACCCTGATGAAGATGTATATAAAACAAATTTAGATTTTTGGGTTAATGAGGGGTATTGATAACAAAGATATAAAGATAGATAGATATCTATCCCTTATATCTTAAATCTTTAAGATATACATATATCTCTTTATACGCTTGCCATGGAGAAGTTTCATAGTAGATAAGATCATGTTTTTCACAAAAGGCTTTTGTGTGTTTTGCAACTTTAAGTAGATTAAATCTTGAAGCATGTGGAAAAATGTGATGTTCAACTTGAGTGTTTAAACCACCATAAATATAGTGAGTAAAAAGGCCACCTCTTACATTTCTACTTCCTTGTGTTTGAAGACTTAACCATGAGTGCTTTTTATACTCATCACCAAAAAGTATAGGCAAACCTATATGATTTGTTATAGTAACCATAGAAAGAGCAAATCCATAACCTATGTACATAACTAAAGTAACTATAATAGCGTCACTTGTTGGTAAAATCATAAAAAAAGATATTGGGAAAGCTAAGTGTAACACTAAGAACAATAACTCTGTCCACTCTTTATTTTTAAATACAAACTTATATGTTTGCATTACAAAACCTATATAGATTAAAGGCAAAAATGCATAAAAAACTAGATGTTGAAATCTATGTAGTAATTTTACAGAATCATGCTTACCTAGAAATGCTCCTCCAAAACCTTGAACATCACCATCTCGCTCTGCTGAGTTTGTGTATGTATGGTGCATAACATTATGCTCTTTATTCCACCATTTTCCACTAAGTCCTAAGGTTAAGTTACCAAAAATCAACCCAAGTTTTTTTGAAAACGAGTATGAAAAATACTGTTTATGTAAAAGATCATGAACTATGTAAGTAGAGCGAACCATTAAAAGTACAAAAACTAAACCGACAACTATAGGTGATATTTGTGTCATAAACATATATACTAAAACATATCCTGTAAGCTCAAGTAAAATTTCAAAAGCTCCTCTAATTGGTGTTTTATCTAAAAGACCTTTATCTCTCATCTCCTGAGTGAACTCAGAAAAAAGTTTTTTTTCTAAATTTTTTTTAGCTTTAACATCATCTACTATTATTGACAAATTGTACTCCTAAATATTAGGGCATAATTAAAACCACTAGTAGAATTTACAAGTGATTTTTGAAATGCCCATTGTTAGTAAGATTATATCTCAATTTTTATTACAAACATTTTATTTTAAGTTACCATTCAGTTAATTGTCTCAAAATGCTACATTATTATCTTTTTGCTATACTTTCAAAATGAATTTTAAAGAAGATATAAACGATATAACTTACACACCACACCTACCTAGTAAAAGATGTAGATTAATTTCAAAATTTATTGGTTTTCTACTTAGCTATACTATATATTTTATAACTTTACTTGTATGGCTAAAGAGTGATTATTTTTTAGCTATAGCTTCACTTTTACTACTTTATGTAGTTGGTGGGATTATAAAATCATATATTAGGAACTCTGTCATACCACCAAAGTTACAAGAAAAAAATTATACTGATCAAGAGATAGCTACTTGGTTTACATTTGAAAGGGTTTGTTAATGGCACTAGTTGACCTACTTGGAGTAAGTAAAAATTACGAAGCACAAAAAATTTTACAAGATGTAAACTTTCATGTTGATGAGGGTGAGCGTATTGTTATAGTTGGAAAAAATGGTAGTGGTAAATCTACCCTGATGAAAATTGTTAATGGTGTTTTAGATACTGATGATGGTGAGCGTATAACAAGGCAAGATTTAGAGATAAAAATGTTATCTCAAGTACCTGTGTTTGATGAGTCCCATACAGTTGAACAAGCAGTTGAAGAGGGTTTGGACAATCTTAAGCAAACTAAAATTAAATATGATGAGTTATCTTTAAAACTTGCAGATGACTTTGAGAACGCTAGGCTCTTAGATGAACATACAAAACTAGGGAACTTTTTAGATCACCATAATGCATGGAATTTAGATGATAAGATAAATAGAGTTATAGAACATTTTCAACTTGAGATGTATAGAGATAAAAATATAACTCTTCTAAGTGGTGGAGAGCAAAGGCGTGTTGCTCTAGCATCTTTACTTCTACAAAAACCAGACATTTTACTTCTTGATGAACCAACAAACCACCTTGATGTTTATATGGTTGAATTTTTAGAAGAGTTGATTTTAAAAGAAAAATTTACTATGGTTTTTATATCTCATGATAGATATTTCATAGATAAAATCGCAACAAAAACAATAGAGGTTGAGGACACAAAACTTAGAGAATTTAGTGGTGGTTACTCATCTTATCTAACTCAAAAAGCTGAACTTTTAAGAACTTTACAAAAACAGCATGATAATCTTTTAAAAGTTGTAAAAAGTGAAAATGAATGGTATTCAAGGGGAGTAAGAGCAAGACTTAAAAGAAATGAGGGTAGAAAAGCTAGGTTAATGAGTTTAAGAGAGGATGCAAAAACAAACCCTGCTCAAATTAGAAAAATGAAAATTGAGTTAAGTAGAGAGGTTAAAAACTTCAACAGAGATAAAAGTATAAATAAACAAAAGATGCTTTTTGAGATGGAAAACTTAGGCATAACACTTGGTAATAAACTTTTAGTTAAAAACTTTACAACAAGAATACTACAAAAAGATGTCATAGCTATAGTTGGTCCAAACGGAAGTGGTAAATCAACTCTACTAAAAGCTTTACTTGGACGCATAAAACCAACTACTGGTGTTATAAAGATTGGTGATTTTACTATAGGTTACTTTGATCAGCATAGAGAACTACTTGATGATGATAAAAATATAATTGAAACCTTTTGCCCAAATGGTGGAGATAGAGTTATGGTTGAAGATCATAATATGCATGTCTATGGCTATTTAAAAAACTTTCTTTTTCCTAGAGAGTTTTTAGATAAAAAGATAGGTGTTTTAAGTGGTGGAGAAAAAAATAGAGTTGCTTTAGCTCTACTTTTTACTAAAAAAGTTGATATCATGATTTTAGATGAACCAACAAATGACTTAGATATACCAACTATAAATATATTAGAGGAGAAACTTCAAAACTTTTCAGGTGCAGTTATGTTGGTTTCGCATGACAGATACTTTGTAGATAAAATTGCTAAAAAACTTTTTATATTTAAAGGTGATGGAACTATAGAAGAATCCTACCAACAATATAGTGAATACCTTGAGTTTGAGCGTGAAATAAAAGAGCTAGATGAGATGGAGAGTGAATCTACATCTAAAGTTATTGAGGTACAAAAAACAAAGCAGGTCAAAAAATTATCTTTTAAAGAACAAAAGTTACTTGAAACATTACCAGATGAGATAGATAAGCTTGAAAAGCAAATAGATGATATAAATAAATGTCTGGCAGATCCTTCTTGTTATGAAGAGAAAGGTATAAGTTCTATAGCAAATGAACTTGAAAAAGTTGAAGAGGTTTATGAGCAAAAAGTGGAAGAGCTTTTAGAGATAGAGGAGAAACAAGAGGAGTTTTTAAACTCCTAATAGATTATAAAATATAATCTACAACCTTAGACTCTGTAGTAACTTTTTTAATAAATTCAACAAGCTCCAAATGTGCTTTATGTGTTGCATACTCAGCTAAGTCCTCTTTAGTTTTAAATGTTGAGTATAAGCTCATATCAAATGCTCTTTCACTTTGATTAAAATCTACACCAACTTCCATTTTTATTAATGGTTCTATCTTAGAAACTAATGCTTCCAACATCTCTTTTACTTTTTTTATGTTTGAGCCTTTATGCTCATCACTAAACTTAAACATCACTATGTGTACTACCAATTTTTTATCCTTTATTTTTTAATTTGTATTTTTATAATATACCTTTCCAAAAAAACTCTGCAATAAATACAATAATAAAAATACCAATAATATTAAAAATAAGACCATACTTAGCCATTGTTTTAACATCTACAACCCCTGTACTCATAGCTATAGCATTTGGTGGAGTTGCAATAGGTAACATAAAAGCATAAGATGCACATATAGTAGCAACCATCATAAACAAAGTTTTATCTATACCAGCTTGATCTGCTACTGAATATATCACTGGTAACATAATAGATATTAAAGCAGTGTTTGATGTTACTTCTGTTGTAAAAGTTATTAAAGTGGCAATAACTAAAAGAAGTGCAAATGTTGGTAGAACTGCTAAACTTAACAAATAAGATGCAATCTCATCGGCTAAACCTGTACTTGCAAATGCTACAGCTATAGAAAAACCAGCACCAAACAAAAACATAATTCTATAAGGTATTTTTGCTTTATCTTCCATCCACTCTAAAAGATTTAATGGTGGAGCAAATAGTAAAAGCCCAAAACCAAGAAGAATCCCAGGTTCACTTAAACCAAGACCACCCCAATAAGGTTTAATAGGTGCATTGATAAAAAGAGTAACAATTAAAAGTACTAAAAGCCCTAAAAGCTTTTTTTGATCCCAACTTAAAGGTATAGTTTCAACTTTTCTTTCTAATTTTATATTGGTGACACCTATACTTAAAACACTCGATACAACAATAAACATAAAAAAAGATAGAGGTGCAACTAACATAATCCATTTAAAAAATGGTATAGCTTCCATACCCATATCGTTCATGATACCCAGTAAAATCAAGTTAGGAGGTGTGCCAATTGGTGTCAATATACCACCAACACTTGCACCATAAGCTATTGCTAAAGCAAATCTCATTTTAAGTTTATCGTTATCGCTTAAATATAATGCTATGGGTATTAAAAGCAAGGTAGTTGTAGTGTTTGAAAGAATTGAGCTTAATACACCAGAGGTTATGGATAATGAAAATATTATACCCCTAGCGGTATTTGGAAATATATTTAAAACTTTATCTGCAATATATGTATGAAGGTTGGTTTTTTCTACTGCTATTGCTAGCATAAAGCCACCAAGAAAAAGATATATTATTGGGTTAGCATAATTTATACTTGTAGCTTTAGTTGAAAGTATCCCAAAAGCTGGAAAAATTATAATAGGTAGAAGTGAAACAACAGCTAAAGATAGTCCCTCATTTGTCCAAAGTGTTACAAGGAAAACTATAATACCAATTAGTGCAGATTGCTCAAAATTAAATACTAAAGTACTAGGGAGAAAAGCTAAAAAACCTAACAGTACCCCTAACCCAATCTTTTTAAATTGTGTTTTATTATCACTCATCTTTAACCCTTGCTAAGTAGATCTTTTAAAGAGTCTTTTGGATTTTTTCCCTCTAATATTTCATATACTTCTGTAGCTATTGGTAGATATAATTTATGTTTTATTTTTATATTGTGAATAGCGTAAGATGTACCAATACCCTCAGCAACTTCACCTAACTCTTCAAGTATAGCTTCTTGAGTTTTGTTTGCAGCCAGACCAAGTCCAACTCTATAGTTTCTAGACATAGTAGAACTTGCAGTTAAAAAAAGATCACCAGCACCACTAAGTCCCATAAAAGTGTCATGTTGAGCTCCAAAAAACTCACCAAACCTTTGCATCTCAACCAAACCTCTTGAGATTAGTGAAGCAGCAGCATTTTTACCAAGGTCTAAACCTTCACATATTCCAGATGCTATAGCTATAACATTTTTATATGCACCAGCAACCTCACTACCTATAACGTCATTGGAGGTATATGTTTTTATAAAAGGTGGGAACATCTCACAAAACTTATGTGCTAAATCTAAATTATAAGAGTTCACTACTAAGGCTGTTGGTAAGGATTTAATAACCTCACTTGCAAAAGATGGACCAGAGATAAAAGCTAAATTCTCTTTTGGAACATACTCAGAGTAGATATCAAGTAAAAAATCTCCACTTGATGATTCTATACCCTTTGAGGCAACTAAAATTTTATGATTATTATATATATAATTATCTTTAAGCCACGCTCTTATTTGTTGGGCAGGTATTGCAATTAAAAGATATTCACATTTCAAAACTTCATCTAAACTTGTAAAATCTTTTAAATCTTTTTTACTTCTAGATGTTATAAGACAATCTACTTTTTGAGATAAGGCTGTATATAAAGCAGTTCCCCACTTACCAGCTCCAATTATTCCTAATTTTGCCACTTAAATTGCTCCAATACTCTCTTTAAAATTTATGATATCATCATCATATCCAATTATTACCAAAACATCATCAATATTAAGTTTATGATTATGCCCTTGTGTAGTAAAGATAAACTCAGTGTTTACATTATGATCAATAACTGCAACAACTATAATTTTTGTAAAATCTATATCATGTAAATATTTACCAACAATGTTTGATTTATCCCCTATACAAATTTGAGATATTTTTAAATTGGTTTTTTCATACATAATAGTATGCAACATAGTTGAAGATATAGGTTTTTCTATAATGTCAAATATCACAGATGCGGTAATATCAACTATAGGTAAAACCTTAGTTGCCCCTGCTCTTTTTAACTTAGTAGAACTCTCATCGTCTGTAGATAAAGAAACTATATATAAGTTTTCAAATCTAGCTCTTAGAGATATAGTCAAGAATATATTATTTGCATCATTATCTAAAACACAAAAAGCTACTCCTGTTTCTTCAATCATCAGCTCAAGAAGATCATCCCACTCATCACTTAAATCAAAATATAAAATATTATTTTTTTTATCTACATCATCTTTATTTTGAGTTAATACATATATCTTATCATAAATATCTGAAATATTTTCATATATCTCATTTGTGTATTCGTTATTTCCAAATATAAATGCTGTCATTTTATCTTCTTAAATATATTTTTAATTCGTTTAGTATATCTTTTTTACCTATACATAGCAGTACATCGCCTAATTTAATACTAAAGTCATCATCTAAGTAAAAAGAAAAACTTTCATTTTCTATCTTATAAGAACCAATCAATATAACTTTATAACCATTTTTTACTATACTTAATAACTCATCAATATGTGGAACAATTCTCTCATCTATTTTAATCTCATCTAAAATTATCTCATTATCAATGCTTCTAAGTGCGTTTATAGCTTCAAAAGCTATTGGTTTACCACTAAGTTCCTTAGCAGTTAGACCAATAAGTTCTTGAGTAAAAATTATATCATCGACACCAGCTAATTGATATTTTTTATAATTAGATTTTTTTTGTAAAATAGCTACAACCTTAATGTTTTCACATATAGATTTTAAAGTTAATGTTACATATATGTTTTGAACATCACTATCATACATGGATAAAACTTTAATAACATTTTTTTCTAAATCTATATCTAGTTCCATATAGCTTTTTGATTTTGTTGGATCAAAATTTAAAGCTCTAAAACCATCTTTTAGTGCTAGGTTAACTGCATCATGATTTGAATCCAGAACTATAATATTTCTACCATTATTTTTTAAGCGTGTAAGTAGGTTTCTAGATAATTCATTATATCCACACACAAGGTAAAAATTTTTAACTTTTTTTATATCATCCAAAACTTTTTGATCTTTAATCTCATCAAACTTTTCATTAAATGCTGATACAACTATAGATGTAGAGAAACTAAGAACTGCAATACCAGAGATAATAATAACCATGGCCACGCCACGCCCATAATCACTAACTGGGTACAAATCACCATAACCAACTGTAGATATAGTAACTAATGACCAGTAGAATGCTTCATACATAGTATTAATTGGTGAATCAGGATTATTTGCTTCCATAACATATATCAAAACTGCTGAAACAGACATAACTAGAGTAACAAAGAAAAAGAGAGTAACAAGCTCAAATTTTTTAGTTTTTAAAACTGAATAAAAAAGACTCATACTTTGTGTATATCTAAAAAGTTTAAAAACTCTAAACAGAACAAAGACTCTAAGTAATCTAACCTCATGAAAAAATGGGGTTATAGCAAGGAGATCAACTATAGAACTTGGTTTTTTTATAAATTCAAATTTTTTCGTACCTATTTTATATATTATGCTAAATATAGTTAGTTTTTTGTTTAAAAAAGTATCTCTTTCATAAAGATCGATAATAATTTGAGAATTGGAGTTATAAACCCAAAGTCTTAGTATATATTCCATTAAAAAAACAGAAGATATAATATATATATTAAAATAAAGAAGATATGACTTCAAGTCAATTTTAACTTCGCCAACTAAAATTAAAACACTTGAAAATATCATAAAAATCATAAAAAAATCAAAATATTTTTTATATTTACATGTAGGATCTTCCAATATACGGTAGACACCATGCTTAAAAGATTGATATTTTGTAGATGACTCTAAAAAAATGGCTAAGTCAAGAGCATAATTAGCAAGTGACCTCATACTATACCTAAGCCAACTTAGATTTTAAGATTTCATTTACAACCTGAGGAGAAGCGCTACCTTTACTTGCTTTCATTGTTTGCCCAACAAAGAAACCAAACAGTTTATCTTTTCCACCTTTATATTGTTCAACTTTATCTGGATTTGCAGCTAAAATATCATCAACCATTTTTTCAATTGCACCTGTATCACTAACTTGTTTTAAGCCAAGTTCATCTATAACTTCATCAATATCTTTATCGCTATCCATTAAGAAGTCAAGAACATCTTTTGCAGCTTTATTTGAGATTGTACCATCATCAATACGTAAAGCCAACTTACCAAGAGTTTCAGCTTTTATAGGTGAATTAGATATATTTAAACCACCTTTTAAACGTCCAAGAAGCTCAACTGTTAAAAGATTAACACTTACTTTAGGACTACCACCAGCTTTTATCATGGCTTCAAAATAATGAGCCATCTCTAACTCACTACAAATGACACCTGCATTATATTCACTTAGTTTAAACTCTTTTACAAAACGCTCTTTCTTTTGATCAGGAAGTTCTGGTATGTTTATGTTTCTTTCATACATCTCATCATCTATAACAGCTTTTAAAAGATCAGGTTCAGGGAAGTATCTATAATCAGCCGCTCCCTCTTTACCTCTCATGGATTTTGTAACTTGAGCCGTTTGATCAAAAAGACGAGTTTCTTGGAAAATTTCCTCTTCATAAACACCATCTTCCCAAGCATTAATCTGTCTTTTAACTTCAATCTCTATAGCTTTTTGTATAAACTTAAAACTATTTATGTTTTTAATCTCAACCCTAGTATAAAGTTTTTCATCACCCTTAGGTCTAATAGAAACATTAACATCAACTCTAAATGAACCCTCTTGCATATTTGCATCACTAATGTCTAAGTAACGAACTATAGAATGAAGTTTTTTAAGATATAAAATAGTATCTTCTACGCCTCTTAAGTCTGGTTCACTTACAATCTCTAAAAGTGGTGTCCCTGCTCTATTTAAATCAACTTTAGAGTATGAACCTTCATGTATATTTTTACCAGCATCAGCCTCTATATGGGCTCTATTTATTCTTATCTCTTTTGATGTACCATCTTCTAAATCAATTTTTAGCTTCCCATGCTCAACAACTGGAGTATAAAGTTGAGTTATTTGGTAAGCAGTTGGAGAATCAGGATAGAAGTATGATTTTCTATCAAAGTAAGATGTTCTGTTAATCGTTGCATCAACAGCTTTACCAAACTTAACAGACTTTTCTAAAACTTCTTTGTTTAAAACGGGTAAAGCACCAGGAAGTGCCAAACAAGTTGGACATGTATTTACATTTTGGGTATCATTAAAACTTGTAGGACAACTACAAAAAAGTTTAGTTTTAGTATTTAGTTGAGTATGAACTTCAAGACCTATTACGGTTTCAAACATTATATTTCCTTGGTAAAGTATCTTATAGAAGCAAAGCCATAAGCCTTGCTATTTTGTATTTTATCTATATGCTCTTGGCTGATTATTCCACCTAAAGCAATAATTTTTATCGCGATTGTATCACTTATTTCATTTAAAAGTTCTAAACCCTTAGGCTTTCCCTTATTTGGCGTATTAAATATAGGACTAAAAGTAACCATATCTGCGCCGTATTCACAAGCTTTTAGAACTTCCTCTTTTGTATGTGTACTTATAACAACATCAAGATTTAATGCTTTAGCCTCTTTAATCTTAGAAAAGGAGTTAGAATCTAAGTGTACACCATCAAAACCTAAACTATGAGCTAAGCTAATATCAGTATGTAGATAAACTTTTTCAACTTGAAATTTTTGTGATATATATAAAAATGATTTTGCAAGTTCTTCTATGTTTGAGCTAAGTTTATCTCTAAGTAAAGTAAAAGATGGAGTTTGTTTTTCTAAAACCTTAGATAATTTATATTCTAAGGTTTTAGGATTAGAGCTATAATAATCTCTGTCGCTAATTAGATAGCTTTTCAACATTATCAAGCTCTTTTAATGTAAGTTTTTCTAAAAGTTCAGTTTGCTTTTTCATCTCATCAAGTTTTGTATATTGTAGTTTTATAACATCAAGTAGTAAAACCATAAAAATAGAAACAAAAACAAAGATTAGTGAAAAAAATATCGCTGTACCAATACCTAGGAAAAGGAAAGATTTAAAAAAGACAAGAGTCCCTATGAGCATAAACCCATAAGAAACCCCTTGCAAAAAGTTTATAATTTTTATTGATGAACTTTTAGTGATCATCACTTACTGCTATCGCACCACCAAGGTAAACGTAAGTAAGCATCATAAAGATAAATGCTTGTAAAAACGCCATAAACAGTAGTAAAGCAAATGGAATCATTGGTAGTAACCAAGGAGCTAGCATTAAAAGTACCATTAGGAACATATCATCACCTTTTACATTTCCGAAAAGACGAAAAGATAAAGATATAATTCTTGATATATGAGATACTATTTCAATTGGAAACATTAACCAGTACAACCACCAAACAGGTCCTAAAAAGTGCTTAAAGTAAGCAACAACACCATTTTTTCTTATACCTTCAAAGTTATAGTAAAAGAAAACTACTAAAGCTAAAGCTAGAGTAAAATCTAAAAATGATGATGGTGCTTCAAAACCAGGAATAACACCAACAATATTAGCCACACCAACAAGTAAACCAATAGTTGCAACTAATGGTAAATACTTACGTGCTTCCTCTTTGCCCATAACATCAGCACCCATAGCAAGAACACCGCCAAGGTAAGCTTCCATTACATTTTGTGTACCACGAGGTACAACTTGCATATTTGCTGTAGCAACTTTTGCTAAAACTAAGACTATTAGAACAACTAATGCCAAATGTGTTGCATAAATAAAAGTATGATCATGAGAAATTAGACCAAAAAAAGTAAAGAGTTCACCCACTTAAGACCCCTGTGTATTAAATTATTGGTGCGATTTTACCTTTATATCTATTAAAAACAGCTTTAAGAGATCTCTAAATTGTAGCAATATTTAAAGAGTTTTTAGCTAAATCAATATCATTTTCTATTCTATCTTTTAATAACTCAAGATTATCAAACTTTTTATTTTCTCTTAAGTAAGAGATAAAAGAGATTTTTACATCTTTCACTTTGGTTATATCTTTATCTATAATATATGTTTCTATAGCAAAAGTTCCATCTGTAGTTACTCTATGTCCTATAAAAGTTACAGATTTATAATATATATCACTTCCATTAATTGAGCAAAAAGATGCATACACTCCATCTTTAGGTATTAAAAAACCTTCTGTTTTTATGTTTATAGTTGGAAACAACTCTTTTTTGCCTAAACCCTGTCCATCAACATGTTCACCATATATAGTATAGTTATGACCTAAAAATATATTTGCTTTTTTTATATCGCCATTTTGTAGTGATTCTCTTATTTTATTTGAATGTACAGATGTGTCGTGTGAGATAACCTCATCTACAACAACTATCTCACCATCAAAAGCTTTTTTTAAATCATTAGCACAATAAGCTCTATTTTTTCCAAAATAAAAATCGTAACCAACAACTATCTTTTTCAGATTAACAAAGGTTTTTTTAAGAGATTTTATAAAATCCAATCCATCAAAAGATTTTATCTGATCAAGTGGATAATAAATCATTCTATGAGTACTATAGTTTTCCCTTAAAACACCAGGTGTAAGATTTGCAAAACCACTCTCTATAACTATGATTGCGCCATTATCGCCAAGCTCATTGAAAAGATGTTGATGTGCTATATGCATGCCATCAAAACCTCCAATAGCTATAGCCTCAATCTCTTGTGAAGTAGTAGATATATTCAAGATTCCCCTCCTTTCCACTAAGTTTAGACTCTTCATTATATTCATTGAAAAATCCTAAAGATTTACATTTCAATTCAAAAGATTCTCTAGCTTTAGATATAGCTTTTTTATCTAGTACAACACCATTTTTATCTCTTTTAACATTTTTACCAACTTCAAACTGTGGTTTAAAAAGTAAAACTAAATGGTTTTCACAAAGAGGAGATATAAAATCTAAAATTTTTTCTAAAGATATAAAGGAGACATCACTAACAACTATATCAAACTTTTTATCTGTAACATACTCTCTAATATCTTGATTTTCTACAACTTCAACCTTGGAGTTATCTCTAAGTGACTTATCTAACTGCTCTCTTCCAACATCTAAAGATACAACACTTGAGACACCTTTTTCTAAAAGAATTTGGGTAAAACCTCCAGTTGATGCGCCAATATCTAAAGCTTTCATTGAAGTAACATCAAGTTTAACATCTTCAAAAAAACCTAATAGTTTGTATGCTGCTCTTGAAACATATATATTATGCTCTTTTATACTTATAGTTTCATCTTCAACTTTAAAAGAGTTTTTTGTTACAACTTTATCATTAACTAATACTAAAGACTTTTTTATTATTTCACTAGCTTTATTTCTTGAGATATCTAAAATCTCACTTACCCTTTGATCAAGCCTCATTAAAACTGTACCTCTATTCCTACATAAATTCTATCTATAATCATCTCATCTTTTTGAGTAACTTTTTTAACACTATCTGTATTTAAAATATTAAAAATTTCCCTATCGTAGCCTAATTTCAAAACATAATCTTCATAAGCTCTAAATGCAACACCAAAACCATACATTGCAAAAGCTCCTTTTAGTGATTGGTGAGCATAATTATCTACGTCTTCTTCAAAAATAACTTCACCAAAACCTAATTTGGCATAAGTATCTACTATTTCACTAAAAAAAGGGTAATGTGCACTTACATTGGTACTTAAAGATTTTAAAGATGTTACTGAATCTAAATCATTTTTTAATTTAGCTTTAAAAACACCATTATCTACAAACTCAAAACCAACACTTAAATAAGAGTTTATATATGCACCAACTTCAACTTTATAACCATCTGATTTATCATCTTCAAAACTTTTATAACGAGTATCACTACTTAACTTTGAGGTAAGGTATGAAACACCAACAAATGTACCATCTCTAGCTTCTAAGGTAACACTAAAGATTAAAAACAAAAACAGTTTAAACAATATATTTTTTTTCAAAATCACCTTTACAAAGAGGTTTATCAAAATAAAAACCTTGAAATATATCTACACCAAGTTCACTTAACATATCAACTTGATTTTTATTTTCTACACCCTCAGCAACTAACTTCATCCCCAAAGAGTGTCCCATTGCAACAACTGCTTTAGTTATAGACAAATCATCTTCATCATACTCTATATCTCTGATCAATAGTCTATCTATCTTTAAGACATCAACTTTGAACTTTTTAAGATAAGACAAAGAGGAGTAACCACTACCAAAATCATCAATAGCAAGTTTTAGTTTTTTATCTTTAAATCTTTTTATAAGATCTATAGAGTCATGAGTATGTTTCATAAGATAAGTTTCAGTAAGTTCTAACTCTAAACGTCCAACACAAATTTCATGTTCATCCATTATAGATATTATATTATCTACACTTTTTTCATTAATATCACGGCCAGATATATTTATAGAAAGGGTAAAATCATCAGACAGATTTTCCTTCCAAGATTTTAAATCCTCTAAAGCACGTCTAACTACAAAAAGTGTTATTTTATTTATAATATCACTCTCTTCTGCTATAGGTATAAAATCTACAGGAGAAACATAACCACCACCATCTTTTTTCAAACGAATTAATGCTTCAGCAGAAACAAGCTTTTTAGTTTTAGCATCAACTTGCGGTTGATAAAAAAGTTCAAATTTATCATTTTCTATAGCATCTTGCATAGCAATATCTAAATTAAAAAGATCCTTTTTTAAAGTGTTCATAGACTCATCATAAAACTTCATAGCATCAAAATCTGAACTTTTTGCACTATACATTGCTATATCTGCTTTTTTTAGAAGCTCACTTGAGTTTTGGCTATCTTCAGGAAATATACTTATACCAATGCTTGCTCTTAATAAAAAATCTTTATCCTCATACGAAAAAGGTATTTTTAAAATATCAAAAATTTTATTTGCAACTCTTAGAGCGTCACCATCATCATCAATTTTATCTAAAATCACAACAAATTCATCTCCACCAAGCCTACATATAGTGTCAACTTCCCTTAAAGTATTTTTTAATCTAGTTGAAAACTGTTTTAAAATTTCATCACCAACGTCATGACCATAAATGTCATTTAGATTTTTAAATCTGTCTAAATCAAGATATAAAATAGCACCAGAGGTGTTGTAGCGTTTGGCATTTTTAAGAGCTTTTTCTATGCTGATGTAAAACTGAGAACGATTTGAAAGGGAGGTTAATGAGTCATGGTATGCCATAAATTCTAAGAGTTCATTTTTACTTTGAAGTTCATCTCTTTGATCAGATCTTTTAAGCACGATAGAAACCGCGTAAGCTGAAAATTCTAATATAGCCTTATGAAAATCTTGAGGTGTTCTATCTGTAAAAGATGAAAGTGCAAAAGTACCAAGAACTACACCTTTTTCATTTTTAACTGGCATCGACCAGCAAGCACCCAAGCCAAAAGCATCTGCAATTTTCCTAAGATCATTCCATCTACTATCTGTAGCAATTGAAGTTACAAACTGTGCTTCTTTTTTATATACGACATTACCACAAGAACCACCACCAGGACCTGGTTGCAAACCATTTAAGGCTTCTATACCCTCAGGTGGTATGCTAGGAGCTTCGAGTACATAAAGTTTCCCATCATCAGGATTTACCATCATAATGGAAGCAAGAGCATCAGGAACTAAAACTTCAGCTAAGGAACAAAGTTTTTTTAAAATATCTGTATCACTTTTATCAAGTGCAATAAATCCAAAAATATCTCTTTGATATTCAAAGATTTTAGTATATTCATCTTTTTGAAGATTATAGTTTTCAAAACCCAATTCAGTAGAGATTTCACAATTTAATAAACCTACACTCATAATACTTCCTTTAGATATTTTAATATAAACCTTAAGTTTACCCTATTATTTTACCATATTTTTCATAGATATCTCATCAAGAGTTGTAACTCCAAGTTTTATAGCCTTATCATACTTACTTCCTGCATCCTCACCATAAACTAAATAATCAGTTTTTTTAGAAACACTAGAGCTTACCTTCGCTCCCAACGCTTCTAAAAGAAGTTTAATCTCAGAACGACTCACACTCATACTTCCAGTCAAGACAACAGTTTTATCTTTAAAAGGGTTATCTTTAGCCTCCTCTTTTACAACTTGTTCTTGTGGATTTAGATGATTTTTTAAAGTTTGTATAAGATCGTAATTTACTCTTACAAATTCAACAATAGACTCTGCCATCTCCTCTCCAAAACCATCAAGTGCAAGTATCTCCTCTTTAGTAGCATTTACAAAATCTAAAGAAAAATTTTCACAAAGTGCTTTCGAACCAACTTCCCCAACATGCTCTATAGCTAAAGCGTTTATAAATCTTCTACACTCACACCCTTTTGCACTTTGTATAGAGTTTAGTAGATTATCTACTTTTTTATCTTTAAAACCCTCTAGTTCTAGCAACTCATCACGATTTAATGTAAATATATCATTTAAGTTTTTGATCAAAGAGTTTTTATAAAGTGCTTCAACTATTTTAACTCCTAAGCCATCAATATTTAAAGCTTTTTTAGATGTTGCATACATTATGGAGTTCACAACCCTAGCATCACACTCTAGGTTTTGACACTTAATCATAATATCTTCAACTAAAAGTTCACTCCCACAAACAGGACAAGATGATGGTTTTTCTACAATTTGTTCACTTCCATCTCTTCTATCACTTAAAGCTTTAATGATTTTTGGTATAACATCCCCACTTCTTAAGATGATAACACTATCACCAAGTCTTAAATCTTTTCTCTTAATCTCATCAAAGTTATGAAGTGTCGCACGCTCAACTATTGCACCATCTATATTTACAGGTTCTAAGTTCGCTACAGGTGTTACAACTCCACTTCTTCCAACTTGTAAAGAGATAGATTTCAACTTAGTAACTTTTTCAACTGCTGGAAATTTATAAGCACAAAAAAAGCGTGGGTATTTAACTGTATAGCCCATAAGCTCAGCACTCTCAATCTGATCAACTTTAATTACCATACCATCAAGCATCATCTCAAAATCATCACGCTCTTTATTCATTTTTTTATAAAACTCTTCAACCTCATCTATAGTTTTACAAGTTTTTCTAAGGTAAGGTTTTCTAAACCCATAAGTATATATCTCATCCATCTTAGAAGATAAAGTTTCAAAATCTAAAGAATTTTCACCTACTCCATAAGGTAAAAAAACTAAGTTTCTTGAAGCTGTAACCTTAGTATCAAGTTGTCTAAGTGATCCAGATGCTGCATTTCTGGGATTTGAAAAAAGTGCTTCATCATTTTTAAGTCTTTGTTCATTTATCTTATCAAACTCGTCTTTAAAAATCACAACCTCTCCACGAACCTCTAAAATCTCTTTATGTGGTATTTTTAAAGGTATAGATTTAATTGTTTTAACATTTTTAGTAACATCTTCACCTATCTCCCCATCACCACGAGTTATAGCCTGAGTCAGTTCCCCATTTTTATATATAAGATTTAAAGATGCACCATCATACTTTGGCTCACAGTAGTAAGAAAAACCCTCATCCAATTTAGAGATTTTTTCCTCCCACTTTTTAAGTTCATCAAAAGAGAAAACATCTTCCATAGACCACATTCTACTTAGATGAGAAGCTTTTACAAACTTATCTTGTACAACATCACCAACTCTTTGTGTTGGTGAATCACTTAAAACATCATCGCTATTACTTTTTTCATACTCTAAAACTTCATGATAAAGTTTATCATACTCCTCATCTGTAGCTATAGCATCATCTAAAACATAGTAATGATAAGCGTATCTATTTAGAGTTTCAACATTTTTTATATAATTTTCTTTAGTCATAATAATCTTTTTTTAAAGAATTTTAACATAGTTTACATATAATTTTAGAAGATTAGTAAAACTAGGGAGGACAATTTTATGTAAAATTCTGTAAGAGAATGATTTAAACATTATAAGAGAAAATATAGCAGCTTATATCTTGATGTTTGGAGTTAATTTAACCTATTTTTTGGAAAGATTTTTATTTTTACAAAATATCTCAAAAAAGATAAGATATTTGAAAAATTGAGCTTAAGATTTAGGTCAAATTATGGATTCTTTGGACCAAGCTCATAGTCTCTACATTTTGTTATCCTGCTTGTCTATCTACAAGCCTACCACTAATAAATTTATGCAGTACACTTGACATAAGCGTTTGATAAGGAAGTCCCTCTTCTGCTGCATAAGCCTTAATATCCTCTAAGTCTTTAGATGAGATGCGAAGATTTACTCTCTTATCTTTTTTAAGTGTATTTTTTGCAATAATTTGATGAGAGGTTATTTCATCTTTTAGATTTTCTACAGAGTTCCATTCGTTAGACTCTAGTGAATTTAAAAGTTCTAACTCTTCATCTTCTAAAGTAAACTTTTTCATTTTGATGCTCCTAATATTGTTTTGTCAATTTACGACTTGGAATGATGGTTTTCAAAAATCTTTCATTATCATTTTCTACAAAAGGTACGGCTATCACATACTCTTCTATTTTGACAATTAGGATTTTTTGATGAGCAAATTTTTCTTTGTTTGGATGATTGACTATATCTAGTAAATCTCCACTTTCAATATGCAAAACAATTTGCTCAAAACTTAAATTACGCTCTTTTTTTAAAAGAAGATTTTTTTCATTATTCCAATTGTATGTAATCATGCAATAACTATAGCACAACGTGTGCCTTTTGTCAATATATTTGAAGTATGGACAATTTAATCCTCTTTTCAGAGACAGTGAAAAACCCAACACTAAACGCTATACTGTCCAAAAAAAAACAAACCACTTAAATCCACAAACCCTATGTCGAAACATAAAAGTAGCTACACAAAAAGCGAATCTAAACAAAAAAGTCATTTCATATATATTTAGACACTCTTACACAACGTATCTGCTGCAAGATGGAATTGACTTACGAAGTATCCAAGAGCTTTTTGGTCATAGTAGTTTCTGAGATGAATAAGGCAAAAGTTATAAGTCCTTGGATTTTTGATAAAAAAATTGTTAATCTATGAAATATAAATAATTTAAATATTATTTTATGTTATTTATATAATTTGATAAAGTGTAAAGTTTAATTCTAGTAGCTTTTAATATTATTATGATAAAATCCAACACTATGAATAGACTATATATAAGTGACCTTGATCATACTTTTTTACGCTCAGATTTAAGTGTAAGTGATTTTTCTAAAGATATTTGGAACTCAAAACAGAGCATTACTAACCTTAGCATTGCAACAGCTAGAAGTTTTTACTCTGCTATGAGTATTTTAGATAACTTAGATTTTAAATCTCCCATGATACTTTTAGATGGGGTGCTTATAGCAACACAAGACAAAAAGATATTAGATGCAAAGTTTGTAAACAAAGAAGCTGCAAATGAGTTGATTTTAGAAGCTATAAGGTTTGATAATATACACCCTTTTGTCATAGGTTTAAAAGATAATGAGTTAAATGAAACATTTGATTATCCAAGCATAAGAACTGACACCCAAGACACTGTTTTACTAAACTATAAAAACGACACTAGATTGATTGAAAAGTACTCTATAAAAGCAGATGACAAAACTTTCAAAGTTGTTTATATGGCAAAAAAAGAGAGGTTGATTGCACTTACTTCACATCTAAAATCTAAGTTTCAAGATGTTTTTGAGTTTAAACTATCTCCTGAAAATTATACAGGTGATTACTTTTTAACTATTTTACATCCACTAGGCGATAAGGCTCATGCACTAAAATTTGTAAGTGAGTACATGGATATAGAGTTTAAAAACATAAGTGTTTTTGGAGACAGTCTAAACGATATAGGTATGTTTAAACTAGCTGGAACTTCACTTGCAGTTAAAAACGCTTTAGATGAAACAAAAGAGCATGCTAGTAAGATACTAGAGCACTCCAACGATGAAGACGCAGTAGCAAAATATCTTCAAAACATAAGGTAAAAAATGAAGTCAAACACAACAATGCCAATGGTTCTAATAGGGATACTTTTTTTTATATTTGGTTTTGTAACTTGGTTAAATGGTTCTTTAATCCCCTACCTAAAAGTTTTATGTGACCTTAGTGATACTCAGGCACTTTTAGTAACTTTTGCTTTTTACATAGCTTACACAACTATGGCTTACCCTATGAGTTTTATCTTAAACAAACATGGTTACAAAAACTCAATGGCTTTTGGACTTGCAATTATGGCATTTGGTTCACTACTTTTTATACCAGCAGCTTTTAGTGCTTCATATCCTGTGTTTTTATTAGCACTCTTTACCTTGGGAAGTGGATTAACCATACTTCAAACAGCTTCTAATCCCTACATAGTTTTACTTGGTCCAAATGAAAGTGCTGCAATGCGTATAAGTATAATGGGACTTTTAAACAAAGGTGCTGGGATATTAGCTCCAATCGTTTTTACAGCCTTAGTTTTGTCTGATATTGAGCTAACAAGTGTAAATGCTGAGTCTTTAGTTTTACCATATTTTATTATGGCAATTATATTAATATTACTCATAGTTCTGATCAAATACTCTTCATTGCCAGAGATTAAGTTTGAAGATGTAAAAGATGTAAAAGATTCTATATTTATGTATCCAAGAGTTATATTAGGTGTAGTTGCACTTTTTTTCTATGTTGGAGTTGAAGTTATAGCAGGAGATACTATTGGTCTTTATGCAAAAAGTTTAGGACTTGATAGCTATACAACTTTTACATCATACACTATGAGTTTTATGGTTTTGGGCTACATCATTGGTGTTGTAGCTATTCCAAAATATATATCACAAAAAAACGCCCTACTTTACAGTGGACTACTAGGTATAATCAGCGTTATAATGGTATCTATAAGCTCAACAGACACTTACACCATAACATCACTAATGCCAGATAGTATCTTTTTTGTAGCACTTTTAGGTTTAGCAAATGCACTTGTATGGCCAAGCATATGGCCACTTGCACTAAAAGATTTAGGCTCACTCACACCACAAGCAAGTGCCCTACTTATAATGGCAATAGCAGGTGGAGCGATAATCCCTTTGATTTTTGGAGTAGTAAGCGAAAAAGCAGGTTTACAAGATGCCTATTTGATCACAATACTTGCATATATATTTATAATTTACTACGCTTTAAAAGGGCATGAAAAAATTTCTTGGTAAAAATTTTTATTTTTTCAAAACAGCTTTAGAAGACATTATCCAAATATTTTCATCTTTTGAAGATTTCCATTTTGAGTCTATAAAGTAACCAGTTATTTGTATATAATTACCCTCTTTATGGCTAGATGTAAAGCTAGTGTTTTTTTCCCAAATATATTTTACTTTTTTTGTTTTATTAAAAACTATATCACTATCATTTTTTAATTTATATGTCTTAGCCTTAGTTTTACTTTTTTTAATTTTATACTTATCTTTATACTCTAAAGATGGAAAATGGTTATCATCTACCTTTTCAAGTTTTACTACTGTTTTAGTTATAATTTTTGGCTTATATATTTTTTCTTTTACTATTTTAGTAACTACCTTTGGCTTACAAACTAAAGGCTTTTTTAGCTTTACTTTACTTAGTTTAATCTCTAGTTTTTCATTACTCTCTTTTTCAACTTTTAGCTTTTCATGTTCGCTAATAAGCTCTTGTTTTAGCACTTCTATCTCATTACTTTTTTCTTGTAACTTTACAGTTAAATCAGCCGTATTTATCTCTAAGCTTTTTAATTTTGATGATGAGTTATTTGTCATACTTTGAGAGCTTAGTTTATCTTGACAAATATTATAACTCTCTCTTAAACTCTCTATCTCGTTTACAATTTTTTCTATCCTATCTATATCATTAGCATGCAAAAACAGTACTAAAATATTTAGAATTAAAATATATCTCATGCTTTTCTCTTAAGTGATGCACCCATCTCTAAATGTTTAGTATAAGCAAACTGATCAAACACTGCCATACTTTCAATCTCATGAGTATCTTTTAAAATCTCTAAATCTCTTTTAAGTGTTTGTGGACTACATGAGATATATACTATGTTTTCAAAGCGTGAAACAAACTTTAGAGACTCTTCATCTATACCACTACGAGGAGGATCGACAAATATAGACTCTAAGGAGTAAGATGACATATCTATATCTTTCATACGTCTAAACTCTCTAACACCATCCATAGCACCAACAAAGTCCTCTACACTCATCCTTACAAACTCTATATTTGTAACTGAATTTAACTCCATATTTGTTTTTGCAGCATTTATAGAGGATTTTGATATCTCTGTTGCTAAAACTTTATTAAATATATTTGCAAAAGGGATAGTAAAATTACCAGCGCCACAATATAGCTCTAAAAGATCACCATTCTTACCCTTAAAAGCATCCATAGCCCAAGTAAGCATCTGCTCATTAACATAAGAGTTTGGTTGAGTAAAAGAGTTTTCGATATACTTAAAACTATACTCCTTCTGATCAAGAAGAAGTTTTTGAATTACAAAGTCATTTCCACAAACTATCTTTTGTTTTCTTGCACGACCTATAATGTTTATATTTAATCTATCTGCTATAGCTTGTGCTTTGTTTTTCCACTCGTTTTCTAGTTGTTTATGGTAAAGTAAAGATACAACTATATCATCTCCACTACTTAAAAAATCTGCTCCAAAAAGTTTAAAGTCTATACCCTCTTTTTTAACCTCATCAAGTATGAGTGGCATAAAGTGGTTTATATGTTTAGAAACCATAGAACATGAGTCTATAGTTAGCACCTCACCTTTTACCTTAGAGTTCATAGCATAATGTATCTCATCACCCATATGCCATACTTTAAACTCTGATCTACTTCTATAATTACTATCTTCACTTTTTGCTACAAAAAACTCTCCACTATAAAGCTCATTAAAATCATCTTTTACATCTAAAAGTTTACGCTCTAGTTGAGCTTCATAACCACCCTCATAATTATTACACGAACCACACACACCAAAATAACTACATTCCAAAGAACATCCTTGTTTATAAAACTATTTAGGGCAACTCTAAAAACCCTAGTACCCTAAATGAAATTTTATCATAAACTAGGTTTAGGCTCACTCAAGTGGTAACCTTGCATATAATCTAAACCTATCTCTTTTACAATATCGTAAACCTCTTGAGAGTGAACAAATTCAGCAACAACTTTAAGACCTTTTTTTTGTGCATATTTAAAAATAGTTTCAGTGACCACTCTTGAGTTTTCACAAGTATCTATATCTTTTATATATTGTCCATCTATTTTTAAAATACCTATAGGTAAATTTTCTATTTGTGAGAAATTAGAACATCTTGTTCCAAAATCATCTATAACAATTTCAAAACCCAAGTTATGTAAAGCAATTATTTTATCTTTAACATAAAGATGTTCACTTATAGAGTTATACTCTAAAATCTCTAAAGATATTTTAGATATATCTACATCAAAGAACTCTATAGTTTTTTTAATAAACACCATCAAATTTGGATGAGATAGTTCTATATCCCCTATGTTTACACTTAACTTTATATTAGATTCATTAACCTTAACACACGCAGTTGTGAACATATATTTAAATATATCATAAAGTTGACCTGTATTTTCAGCTGCTTCTAAAAAGTAGTATGGTGTATATATTTTACCCTCATGTTTTAATCTAACTAACATCTCATACTTATATATCTCACCACTAAAAGTATCTACAATAGGTTGATAATAAGCAATAATATCATCAGACTGTATAGCTTCTTTTAAGATGCCACCCCAATGTTGAGTGTTCTCTATTTTTTGTATAATTTTTAAATCTTCGCTATAGTAAGTTATCTGATTTTTACCTTGATTTTTTGCTTCATTTAAAGCAAGTTCAGCCTTTTGCATAGTGTTTTTTTCACCTTGGTAAGCTACACCTATAGTTGTATCTATGGTTCTATTAAAATTATTAGTAATAATATGAAGTTTTGCAATATCTTTTTTTATTTGAGCTATTTTTGTTTGAAGTTTATCTGGAATCTCACTTGGCAAGACAATGGCAAATAGATCAGAATCTAAATGGTAAACATCATATTTATCTCCATACATGCTTTCTAAAAATCCACCAAGCTCTTTAAGTACCATGTCACCTACATCAAAACCATTACTTTCATTTATAGAACTAAAAGAGATTATATCTATAAGAACTAGCACTTTATTGGTTTGTATTGTAAGGTTTTCATTTAGTAAAATTCTATTTGGAAGACTAGTTAGATGGTTTCTTGTCATCTGTTTATATATATCTTCATATTTTTGTTGCAATTCTCGTGATTGTATATATGAGCGTACTGAGGTTCGTATAGTTGTAAAAAGTTTTTGTATAGTTAGCTCTGTTTTTTCTTTATAATCATCAATATCATATCTATCTACAACTTCCATTTGTGGTGCTTCATTTGCTTGACCTGTTCTTATGATAAGTCTTATCATATTTAACTCTAACTTCTCGCGTATATACTCAACCAATTCTAAACCAGACTCAGGTTTTTCCATAACTACATCTATAAGAGCTAAAGCAACATCTTTATTTTTTTTAAGATAATTTTTAGCCTCTATAGAGCTATAAACAGATATAACTTCTATATTGAAACTTTTAAAAACCATAGAGTCTATAGCATTAGTGGTAATTTGATGTATACTTTTGTCATCATCAACTAAAAGAATTTTATATATATCTTTTTTTATATAAGTTTCATCTTCAACTTTATTTGCAAATGTTAAGTTAGCCATCTAACTCCCCTAAAGATATTTTAAACGCAAGACCATTTTTATAACTTTTATCTACTTCTATAGTACCATTTAATTTGGATGTTATAAGGTTATAAACTATATTTAAGCCCAAACCACTACCACCTTGTCCACGCGTTGTTGTAAAAAATGGATCAAAAAGTTTATTTACTATATCGTCACTAACTCCAACACCATTATCTTTAAAGTAAATTTCTATATTTTTGTCATTTTGCTCTGCAAAAATATCTATAGTATTATCTGCATTAGTATTCTTAAAAGCATGCTTTGAAGCGTTTAAAATAAGATTTGAAAATATTTGTGAATATATACCAGCGTAGGTATTTATATTTATATTTTCATCTACAGAGTTATTTATCTTTATATGTTTAAATCTTAGTTCACTATGTAGAGTTGTTATAACTTGATCAATATAATCTTTTAGGTTTATCTCTCTAAGATCATCTTTATGTTGATCAACACTTATCGCCTTAAAAGATTTTACAAGGTTTGATGCTGTCTTTAAGTTTTTTTCAATAAGTTCACTCAAAGTCTTTGTACTTTTAATATAGTTTTTAAATTTATCTTCATCCATTTGGTTATTTTTATATGCCAATTCTATAGTTATAGTATCATGTTTAATCTGTGAAATACCAGTTAAAGAGCCACCTATAGGAGTGTTGATTTCGTGTGAAACACCTGCAACTAAAGAACCTAAAGATGCCATTTTTTCAGATTCTATAAGAGATTTGTGTGATTGGCTTAATTGATTTAGAGTAGTTTGGAGTTGATCATTTTTTTCATTTAACATGTTGTGGACATCATGATTCATCTTTTGTAAATAGTGAGCCATAATTGAAAAAAAAGCAACTGCAAGTGTTATTTGTATAAGTTCATCTTTATCATAAACAGCTGGAACTATATCAAATAAAGCTAATATACAAAAACTTATGTAAAAAATAACTATAGAAAGTATATATTTTTTACCACTATCAAGACCTAAAAGATAATATATCATTATTGGGGGAATCATAGCCCATTTATACATAAATATATTATTATAAGATGCAACAATTAAAACAACTAAAGATAAAAAATAAAAGTTTAGTGCTAAAAAATATGACGTTTTTTCAATATCTCTTTTTATATAATAATGTAATAATACCAATGTTAATGTAGAAGCAAAAAAAATATCAATTTTAGTAGCAAAATATCTTGATTGGAAGTATGTAACTGGTATTTGAATATAAACTACAACTATTGAAATAACTAAAATAACTAAAATAAATCTTTTTTTAAACTCTTTATACAAATCATCTTTGCTCATACCTTAACCTTTAATGGTTTGATTGTATCAGAAAAGAACTGCTTAAAGTATAAATTATTATTTTAGTTTAAAATCTAAGCAACACCATTTTTAGATGTTACTTTAGCCATTTTTTATTTTTTCATAAACTCCAAATCATAAAACTTTCTCATCCACATATCAAGAGGACTAAAAAACTTATATATTGCTGGAACTACCACTAAGGTAAGTAACATAGAGCTTATAAGACCACCAACAATTGCAGTTGCCATTGGTGAGTTTGACTCATAACCTGCACCCTTTAAAAATACTAAAGGAAGCATAGCAGCAACCATAGCTATAGTAGTCATTAAAATAGGTCTTAATCTTTTCTCTCCAGCTAAGACAAGAGCTTCACTTACAGTTTTTCCAAGTCTAAGTTGTTTGTTTGCAAAATCAACTAAAAGAACCGCATTTTTTCCAACCATACCCATAAGTAAAATTATCCCCATCATTGTAAAGAGATTGAAGCTTTTACCAGCTATAAAAAGAGCTACCATAACACCTATAAATGACATAGGTAAAGCTACCATTATAATAAGTGGTTGAAGTAAAGACTCATAAAGAGCAGCCAAGATTATATACATCATTAAAAATGCCAATCCAAAAGCTAGACCAAACTCTTTACCCATCTTTTTCATCTCCTCAGCCATACCAAGAAGTTGATGTTTCATCCCTTTTTCTAAATCATTATCTATACCATCTAAAGCAGTATCAACAGCTTCACCAAGTGGGATAGCATCTAAGTTAGCAGAAATTGTTATTTGACGCTGTCTATTGTAATGGTTTATAGATACAGGACCCTTACTCTCTTTAAAGTTTACAAGACCCTCTAAAGCAACATAATTACCACTAGCAGTTTTTACCTCTAAGCGTCTAAGATCATCAACACTTTTTCTGTTTTGATCAGAAAATCTTAAAGTTATGTCGTACTGTTTTCCACCCTCTTCATATTTAGAGATAGCTCTATCACTTGAGAGTGTAGCTTGGATGATTGAACTTATCTCATAAGCACTTACACCTAATCTAGTTGCATCTTCGCGTCTTAGTGTAACTTTTATTTCAGGTTTACCAGACTCATAATTTGTAGCTACATCAACTATACCCTTATGTTTTTCCATTCTACTTGTAATTTTAGATGCAACCTTTTGAAGCTCCTCTAATGAATCACCTTGAATAAGAAGTTGTAAAGGTTGTGCCCCACCTGCACCTTTAATCCCAGGTATATCAGCTACTGCAATAGACTCAAAACCTTTAGTATCACCTATTTCTTTTCTAAGAGTTAAAATTATACTCTCTTGAGATACTTCTCTTTTATCAACATCTCTAAGTTTTACATAAATTTGTGCTCTATTTGCATCTCTAGTTTGATTATAAGCAACAGTTAATGCTGTATATTCAACATACTCATTTTCGCGAATTTTATCTGCTAAAGCTTCACACCTTTTATGCATCTCCTCTAAGCTGATACCTATAGGTGATTTTAGTGTTACTTCTATCTCACTTTTATCCTCTTTTGGTGCGAAGTCCATACCTATTTTTGAACCCAAAGATAGTGAAGAAACCATAATTACCACTGCAAGAACAAGTGTAGTTTTTGCATATTTCACGCTTATAGTTACTGTTTTAACATAAGCTCTATCTATAGCTAAAAATATAGGTTCAGTAAGTGCATAAAACTTAGATTCACCCTGTTTAAGTATTCTAGCTGATAGTGCTGGTATAAGCATAATAGCAACAAAGTAAGATATAAATATACCAACTGCTACAGTAAATGCAAAAGCATTAAAAAATTGACCAACTATTCCACCCATCAATGATACAGGGATAAACACGGCTAAAAGCATCGCAGAGATAGCTAAAATAGAGAATGCTATCTCTTTAGTACCCTCAATAGCTGCATCAACCTTACTTAAACCACTTTCCATCTTTTTATAGATATTTTCTATAACAACTATGGCATCATCAATAAATATACCAATAGCTAAAGTAAGACCAAGCATTGAAACCTTATTTAAATCATAACCAAAAACATCCATTAAGAAGAATGTACCAATTATTGAAGTTGGAATTGCAACAGCAGAAACCAAGGTAGCTCTAAAATTTCTTAAAAATAGAAAAACTATAAGTATTGCTAATATACCACCATATATAAGGTCAAAAGTAACATGATCCAAAGAGGCTTTTATAAAATTTGACGTATCGTTAAACTCTTGAAGTTGATACTTTTTACCTAAACGTTCTTGTATATCAGGCATCTCCTCTTTAACTCTTTTAATAACATTTAATGTATTAGCATCAGATATCTTTTGTATTTGAAGGATAACACCTTTTTTAGCATCAAGTGTAGATATAGAGACTTCATCCTCTAGTGTATCTTCAACCTTAGCTATATCTCTAAGTTTAACATTTGGTAAAATCTCAAAATTTCTTAACTCCTCAACACTTGAAGCATCTGCTCTAACGCTTACTATAGTTTGAGATGATTGATTTATAAGTTTACCACCACTTAGATGAACGTTTGAGCTTGAAATCAACTTCTCTAATGTAGCTGGCGTTAATGAATATTTTCTAAGTGCAAACGGATCTGGATAGATTTTAATCTCTCTATCTTGATAACCAATAATATTTATATTACCAACACCCTTAAGTCTTTCAAGCGCAGGTTTTACTACATTATCTACCCTTAACATCAATGTTTGTTTATCAACACTATCACTAGCCACAAAAAGGCTTAAAACAGGTGCAGCACCTATATCTAGTTTAGATACAACTGGTTTTTCTATACCACTTTCAAAAGATATAGCAGCAATTTTATCTCTAACATCATTTGTAGCTTCAGTTATATCTACGTCCATATCAAAGATTAAAGTTACTAAAGATATATTTTCATTTGATGCTGAGTTTAGCTTATCTAAACCAGCAACAGAAGATACAGCTTCCTCTATTTTATCTGTAACCTTAGACTCTATAGTTTCAGGATCTGCTCCATAATAAACTGTTTTAACAGATACTATAGGAAAGTCAACCTTAGGAAAAAGAGTTGTATTCATACTCTTGAAACTTAAAAATCCAAAAAACACCAATGATACAAATATCATTAGCGTTGTTATTGGTCTTGTTATAGCAAACTTATACATATTAGTTTACCTTTAACTTTCCATGACCAAAAAGACCAACTTTTAAGTTTTTCGCTTTAACTTCAACATTAAAAGATCTTTTACTAGCATTTATTGATGGGTATGTCTTAGATATTTTACCGCTATAATTTTTACTATCTCCATCTACATTATATGTAAAAACTTGACCTACCTTTACTTTTTTCCAATATTTTTCATCTATGCTTAAAAGAAGTTTTTGAGCATTTGGAGTTATAAGTGTAAAAACTGGTTTTGATGTATTAACACCATCTCCAAGTTCAACATATTTATTTGCAATAACACCACTAAATGGAGCTTTAAGTTGTGTTTTAGCATATAAAGCTTTTTTATAAGTTAAAGATGCTTTTGCATTTTCCAAATTTATCTTAGCTCTCTCATAAGCAGCACTATAGTTATCAAACTTCTCTTGATCAACAACATCTTTTATCTCAACAAATCTATCATAAGATTTTTTTGCATATTCAAGATTGATTTTTGCAAGTTTAATCTGTTTTTGGGCAAGAACTAAAGATGTTGAAACATCATCATTATCTAATTCTAAAAGTAGTTGATTTTTTTTAACTTTTGAACCAACATCAACTTTTATACTCTTAACAACGCCACCTTTTGCAAGCACCAAAGAAGCTTCTTTTTGAGCTAATACAGAAAAAGTAGCATAAACTTCAGTAGCATTTAAACTACTCAACATCATAACAGTTACTATCATTAATTTTTTTATCATTTTATAAAATCCTTTACATCTAAACCAGCTTCAGCGTAATAAGCTGCGTATGAAATTTCTAAAGCTCCTAGAGCTCTGTTGTATTGTGCTTTGGCAGTTGTTTGTTGTGAAAGTGAATCAAGGTACTTAACATAATCAACTACCCTAGCCTTATACTTTTTGTTTACAATCTCAAAAGTTCTATCACTTGCATTCATAGAAAGTTTTGAAGCTTCTAGTAGCTTTTTAGATCTTTCTATAGCTCTTTTTGCTAATGCCAAAGATGCTTTTGCCTCTTTAGTTTTATAGGCTAGTTGAGCATTTAGAGCGTTTTGATTTGCCATAATCGCTTGTTTAATCTCTGAAGCACTTGAAAAATCTATAATATTCATTTTAAAACTAAGCATCAATTTATTTTGAGCCTCTTGGCGCTCAAAACTTACTGAAGTTTGACCAGGTGGTGCTGGTAGTTTAAAGTCATCAAAACTATCATCTGCAAAATGTGTATATGAAAGTTCATCTTTAATAACTAAAGTTGGATAGTAAGCACTATCTGCTTGTTCAGCCTTAAACTTTAAAGCCTCAGCTTGTTTTTTTAAAGATTTTAAAGAGTCTAAAGTTTGCTCTTTATCGTAAAGAGGTTCTTGAAGTGAACTATCATCAGCATCTTCAACTAAGACATTAGTTAAGGTGAAAATTTTAGCTCTTGCTTCATCAAAAAAGTACTTCTTAGCCTCTATCTCATAATCAACATTTGCAACTGCTGCTTTTATACGTTCAACATTATCTTCTGTTACAAGTTTTACACTAAAAAATTTCTCTTGTTGAGCTAGTTGTTCAACTAATTGCTCTTTTTTTTGCTCTAAAGCTTTTATATCTGAACTGATATTTTTAAGATTAAAGTAAAGAGATGCTACATTTTTTGAAACCTGTTTTTTTGCATCTTCAAGATTAAACTCATTTGCCTTGATCAGAGTTTCTTTCTCATCTAAAAGGTTTTCCCTTTTAAATCCATCTAAAATCACATAAGAGGCTTCAAGTTTAGCATTATAAATTTGTCCAGCATCTAATGGACCCTTTGGAGTTGTAAGTTGAGCAGCCGCACCTAAATCTAGCCTAGGCAAATAAGCTGACCCAGTAGCATCATACTCAAGTTGTGAAGCTTTTAACTTCTGTTTATATATCTCTACCAACTCATTTTTTTGTGCTTTTTCTATAAGCGAACTTAATTCATTTGCATATATAAAAGCACTTAATGAAAGTAGTAAAAGTGTTTTTTTCAATTTTTATCCTTTATAATCTTGATGAAACTATTAGCAATCTCATGCTCAACGCCATCTAAGGTTTTTAAATCACCCTCAATCCATCTCAAAATATATGCATTTCCAAATGCATTTAAAAGGTAAAGAAGTGTCATTGTGTCTATGTCAACCTCTTTCTCTTTCTCAACCAAAGGGGCAAAAAGCTTATATATCTTTGTCAACTCCTCTTTATGAACAATTTGCATAGATTCAAAAAAGAAAGGGTTACTCATTGCACCACTTGCTATGGAGCATTTTTTAGATGAGATAGTTTGAAGTTTCAATCTAATAGACTTAACTAAAGTCTCTTCAAAAGAGAGGTTTTCATCTAAAAGTTGTTTAAACATTTGATACGCTTCTTCAATATGCATAGAGGTACAAGCAGCATAAAGTCCCTCTTTAGACTCAAAGTATGAGTAGATAGTGCCAACACTAACCCCTACACTTTTTGCTAAAGTAGTAACTTTTAAATCATCAAAGCCATACTCCTCAAACATATTTGAAGCAGATTCTAAAATCAAATCTTTTTTCATATCTTTAATTTTAGATTTTAAATTAGGCATAGAACTCCTTACAAAATATTATTTGAGAAGTTTACAAGCAAAATTATTAAAATGAACTTAATTCATTTTATGAAATAAAATTCAAAATATATATTTATATTCATAAAATGAGCTTAACTCATGTTATAAGATAAAAATAAAAAATCAGGGTTTATTTTGTAAAGGGATGAAAAGAGGGAAGGAGTTTCATTTTAAGTATTTGCTAACTATTAATATATCACAACTTATAAAGTTTATATTTATAAGTAACATTTATTTTAAAACTGTAACTCTATTTCGTCCACTATTTTTAGCTTCATATAAAGCTTTATCAGCCAAATAAATAATCTCTTCCATCTTGGTATCTTTTATAGGAACAATCGTTCCCACTCCAAAACTCAATGTAATAAAATTTATATCATCAATTTCAGAATATTTATGTTCAATCTCTAAAGCAAGTACACTTTTTTTAATCTCTTGCGCAATTTTATAAGCATTTTGAGAACTTGTTCTTGGTAAAATAATAGCAAACTCTTCTCCACCATAACGACACACTATATCTCCATACCTTTTTGCACTTAACTTAATATTTTTTGTAATAATTTTTAAACAATCATCACCTTCAAGATGCCCATAGTTATCATTGTATGCTTTAAAATAATCAATATCTATCATAATCAAAGAAAGTTCATATGCACTTCTTTGTGCTGAATGAAGTTCAAATTTCAATGTTTCATCAAAAAAACGTCTATTAAAAAGACCAGTTAAACCATCTTTAATAGAAAGTTCCTCTAATTCTTTTTGAATCTTTTCTCTCTCTTTTATCTCTACTTTTAATTTTAAATTTAATAAAATAGAGTCAATAATCGATTTATTAACGGGGATAGAACCACGAATTAGAACAAAAGTATATATAACTAAGACTAAGGCTATAGGCGTAGCATATGGACCTCCAATATATAAAAACGCTGCAATACCAGAAATAGTTATAGGAAGAAAATAAGCAAATAAAGACTTTAGATAAACAGCGTAAGATATTGCAGGTGCTGCACTCATTCCCATAACCCACATCCCCACAATAGCTAAATGAACAGGTTGAGTAGTTGGGATTAATACAAACCAAAAAACACCCCATACCGAAGAGCTTATTAAAGAAATCAGAACATATACATTACCAAAAAAAACTATTTTTTCTTCATTTACATCTCTTTTATATGCCTTGTAAATAAAAATTCTAGCAATGGAAAAAAAAGTAATAATTCCAAAAAGAGTCCATAACTTCCACATAACTACACTACTTGAAAATATATATACAATTAATAAAGCAGAAAGAGTATTGCCAATTGCGGCTGTAATAGACTGAGCATATATAGTTTCAATCTGTTTTGAATATAAATATTTTTTACTATCTATCAATATTAGCCTTTTGACAAGTGTTATAACAGTGATGATTAAACTAGAATCTTATAGTACCACATCAATTAACATAATAATATCTAAATTATGTTTTATTGTAAAGTTCCACAAACTAGTGTATATTGTCTCTTAGATATTTTTAAGTTACTTTACGCAGATAGTCTCTTGTTGCTTTATCAACAAGGCTAAATATATCATCTATCTCATTTTTTAGACTTGCTTTTTTATGACCTTTAACTTTAATAAGTTCACATTGCGATATATCCATTTTATTAAAAAAATCTTTATAAAGTTCATGATTTTTAATCAGTTTGCCTTTACTTGTAATATAATTATTTTTTTCAAATTTATCTCTTCTATCATTGAGGCCTATGATGTTTTGAGAGTCTGTATATATTTGGATTTTGTAGTTTTTTATGTCGATTTGATTTAAAGCCCATAAAAGTGTTTCAACTTCTAGTTTTGTTGAAGAGGTGTTTGTAAATTGTTTAATCTTGATTTTATTTTTCAATACATCGCAGGTGAACCTCAGCTTAGTTAAAAGTAAATAAGCTCCAAATCCAACTCCGCTTTGAGGGTTAACACTTCCATCTGTAAATAAAGGGCACCTCTAAAAACCCTAGTGCCCCTCAGCATTACATAGGAGTTTACAATCAAGGCAATCTTTTGAAGACCTAGCCAAAGCTAAGTCGAAAAAGATTAACGCGGAGTGTAAGCTCCTATGTAATGCCCAAAGGGAGGGATAAAAAAAGCGATATTTAGTAAAACTTTTAATCGCCATAGCTACGGCTATGACTCATAAAAGCTTTTACAAAATCTCATCTTTTTTTCTTCCCTCTGAGGGGCACTAGGGTTTTTAGAGGTGCCCTAATAGAGTTGTTCTTTAGACATTAGTCTATATTACCCTTGACTTTTTTTAAGTTTTTTATCATTACGCTTCTCTTTTAAACTTTTTGCAGGTGCTTTTTTAACTGATTTTTGAGTATCTTTACCTTTAGCCACAATATCTCCTTTTATATAATTTTATTAATAGATTATATTGTATACAACTTAGGCTTAAAAGTATCATTCTTTTATTATTGTTTAAAAAGATATAATTTCATAAATATTAATTTAGGAATAATTTATGAGTGAGCACAAAGAGTTTAATGATGCAGTAAGTATCTCAAGTAGAACAGCACAGATAGTACACCCACTTTCTAAAGTTGACAAGTCAAGTGCATTAGCATACATCATCAAAAAAAACAGTGATTCTCAAACTGTTGTAGTTACTAAAACAAAAAAGAGTGCTGACACTCTTTATAAATTTTTAAAAGCCAAAGAGATTAGTGTTGAAGTTGCACATGGAAACACTAGAACAGATAAAAAAGAAAAATTTATAAATGACTATAAAAGTGGTGAACTTAAGGTTTTGATCACAACTGATTTAATCTTACAATATAGCGAGCTAGATAATCTTGATTGTATAGTAAGCTATGATCTTCCTCACGACGCAGAACAGTACATAAACAGATTAGAGTGTTTATCTAAGTCAGGGATTTCTGTTGTCTTGTATTCGATTGAGGATGAAAAATCTTTAAGAGCTATAGAGTGGTTGATTAAAGCTGATATAGATAAACAAGAGATTGAGGGTTACCTACCAAGTGCTTACAATGATGAAGAGAGTATTGGCAAAAAAGATAAAATCAAAAAGCCTCGTCATAAAAAAAATAAAAAGAAGAACAAGTTAAAAGAGAGTGAAAATGAAGATGAAAATAATGAAAATGAAAATATAGAATTAACATGAAAAAAATTATTTTTATTATTTTAGCAAGTATAACTTTTTTTGGATGTAGTGGAAAAAGCATTTATACTAATGCTATGGATTTTGCCACATATAATGCAAATTTAGATAAAAAAACTTTAATTATAGATGATAATTTAAGTGTTACTTACTTTGAAAACAAAGTATCAAGTAAATATACACTTTTACTTGTTCATGGTTTTGGTGCAAATAAAGAAAATTGGCTTTCTTTAACTAATGAGTTTGATGATGAGTACCATATAGTTATACCAGACTTGGTAGGTTTTGGTGAAAGTTCAAAACCTTTTGATATCAATTACACTTTACAAAAACAAAGTGATCTTTTGTTTGATTTCACTCAAAAGCTTGGCATCAAAAGCATCATCATAGTTGGAAATTCAATGGGTGGAGGTATATCACTTATATACGCATCTGATCATAAAGTAGAAAAACTTATACTTATAGATGCTTTTGGAATAAAAGCTGAAGATTCAGTTTTTGACAAGTTATCTATAGATGAGAAAAAAGAACTATTATTTAACGTCTGTTCCAAAGAAAAAATGAAAAACTTGTTAACTTTGAGTATGGATAAACCAATGTATATAACAGATGGTATATTGGAGTATTTGGCAGAGGTAAAATGTAAAAATGCAAAGCTTGAAATCCATCAAAGTTCAGGATTTTTAGATAACAACATGGATAACATAGATGATTTAAGCTTAGTTGCATCGAAAATCACAGTCCCAACTCTAATACTTTGGGGTGCAAAAGATAAAATGCTTAATGTAAAAAACTCTCTAAAATTTCAAGAAAAAATAAAAAATTCTAAACTCATAATTTTTAAAAATTCAGGTCATGTTCCTATGTATGAAGAGTCTGAATTAAGTGCAAAAGCTATAGAGGACTTTGTAAAATAAAAGTATTTATAGAAAGTGTTAAATAGTTTAAAGTTTCAATGTTTTAGCAATCTCTTTTAACAATATCTCTTCATCAATCGGTTTAGAGATAACACTTTTCAGCCCTACTTTCAGGTATTCATCTTTGTTCTTTTCATCATCATTGGCAGTTACTGCAAGTATTGGTGTAATTTTTAAACTATTTTGCTTTTCAAAGATTTTTATCTCTTTTGTGGCCTCGATACCATTCATATTTGGCATTCGGATATCCATTAAGATAATATCTATCTTTTTATAATGCTCCTTATAGTAGTCTAAACATTGCTGACCATCATCACATAAAATTATATGATGTTCATACTCCTCAAGCATAAACTGCAGTACCATTTGATTTGTTTTTATATCTTCTGCAACTAAGATATTTAATCCATTTGCTGTTTTGTACTTCACATCAGTAGATTCTTCAAGACTTAAGTCAATAGTGACTAAGGTTCCCTCTTTTTTACTACTTTTTATTTGAAGTTGTGCATCAAGCAATAAACAGAGCTTTTGAGAGATACTAAGTCCAATACCAATCCCTGAATGTTTCTTAGTCTCAGAGAGATCTGATTGTGAAAAAAGCTCAAATATAGAGTCTAACTTCTCTTGTTCAATCCCACATCCATTGTCCTTAACCTCAATATGAAAATCAGTTCCAATTTTTGAGTCTACTTCATTCACACTAAAAACCACATGCCCATTAGGAGCAGTGAACTTTATAGCATTGTTAAGTATATGTGAGAGAAGTTGTCTTATCTGCTGTTCATCAGAAACGTAGCATTTTTCATCAGAAATATTTATGAGAAATTCAAGTTTTATATTGCTATTTTGTGCTTTTATAGTATAAATTTCTTTAAGATATTTCAGTTCCTTCAAAAATGAAAAAGGGTGTATCTGAAGTTTTAGGCTATTGTCCTCAAGTTGTGAGTAGTTAAGAATATTGTTTAACATATCAAAAAGGTGTGTAGCATTAGAATTAAGCAAGGTTATTTTTTCATTATTTGACGACTCTTTTTCTAATTGTTTAGATATATTTATAATCCCATTTAGTGGGGTTTTTAACTCATGAGACATATTTGAAAGAAAATCACTTTTAGCTAAATTTGCCTCTTGTGCTGCTCGTACCAATAGCGTATCATTATCTTTAAGTCGTTTTTGTATATACACAAAAATGAGTGTGTAAAGCAAAACAGATAGCAAAGAGATGAAATAATAAGTGTACTGATAAGTGTTGTAGTAAGTTGTAATAATTTTGTAATGAGAAGCAATAGCTAGAATTAATAGACCTGCAAAAAATAGTAAATTTAAAAATGTTGCTACCCTTATAGGTTTAAATATATAAACAACAATAACAAAAATAAAAAAACCTGCTAATCCTGATGGTTGATCAGGTCTATCTGTAAAAAGAGCACTATAAAGCCCTAATGCCATTATTAATAAATAGATATTGCTTGATAGTTTTAAATTGTTACTTGATTTTAGGTAAAACAAAAGAAGAGTATAAATAAATGCAACGCTAACACAAACATAAAATAAGCCCATTGAAGCAACTTTAAAAGCAAGTACACTAATGACAATAATTGCAATAATACTTGCCATCAATGAAATGTATAAAAATGTTTTTGTAGCCTTTTTAAGGTCGAAGTACTTTTGATTCATAAAATATTATGACATTTAATTATATAATATTTACTGAAAAATTTAAGTAGAAGATATGACCTTATAGCTAATTAATAATACACTTTAAATAATTTGCTACAGTGTGGTGATTTTAATCTCCACCACCTCCGCAACCTCCACCACAGCTAGAATCTCCACCACAACCTGAATCTCCAAAACTACTATCTCCTGAATCTCCAGAACAACCACTACTACATCCTATATCTCCAGCACAATATGCTGCACCATTTTTTGCCCTACAATCAAGTGAATATTTGAACCCATCATTAATGTTAAGACTAGAGTCAAGTGCAAAAAGCAATGGTAGTTTTTTAGGTGTATTTACATCTATATTTTCTCTTTTACATGAAAAATTCCAAGCAACCTTAATACTATCTTGAGCAATGGTCTTACTCTGCATAGCTTCTGCTGGGGTATGATGTAAAAACCTACCTAGTCCTTTTTGACAAAAAGATTCATATTTCCTTGTAAAAAGTATAAAATCATGCCACGCGACATCTACCGCTTGAGACGGCATAGATACCATTGTTTTCCCTGCCATATTACAAACATGAAAATATTCTCTTAAGCCTTTCATAATCAAATCTACATCACTTACTTTAAGATGTGGATATGTTGTCAATAAAGTTTGAGATATTCTTAGAGGAAATTTATAATTATTTATATATGCCTCTCGTCTTTTAACATCTGTTTTTTTATACATTTCATATATCAAATATAAAACAACACTTCCTAAGATAATTGCTAATACTATATTTCCCATGATTTAATTTCCCTTTTATATATTTCTAAAACTTATGAAATAGCCACAAATCTTTTAAATATCTCTTTTTCTTTTATATGATCAGTATCTTCTAAGTTTTCAAAATACTCAATTATTTTACTTTTTGTAGTACTGTTTAACAAGGTAATAAAAACATAAGCCCAGAATATAAGCTCTAAGCTTTCATCATTATGTGGTATCTTTATTATCAATATATACAATCTTTCTGAGGTTTCATCATCACAAAAAGATAAAAATTGTTCTTTTTTCTTTAACATACTTGGTATGTTTGAGTATTTTGAACACTGTAAAACTACTTTTCGCCTTTTATTAAATATATCAATGTCAATCGTTAAAGAATCATCTATTTTAATGTTGCTATAATAACCAAAAAGAAAGAGTGTTTCAAGTTTTTGTATTGAGATGTATGGATACTTTTTATCTAGTTTGTTATTTATATCTCTATAGGCTTCACTCAATCTTTTTAATGATTCATTTGTTGTAATTTTAGGTATCACTGATAATCTTAAAAGATGATAATAAACCTCTTTCAAAAATAATACTTTATAATCTGGAAATTTTTTTATTACACTAAGTATACGATAGACTCTATCACTATTATCTCCATCATAATTATCAAATTTTTCTTCAACAAGATCTAAAACATCTAAAATAACATCTTCTCTTAATTCAATTTTTTCTATAACTTCATAAAATGGTTCAGCTTCTGAATACTCAACACCACTTCTTTTTAATTTATATTTTTTACCTAAACTGCTAAAACCCATTTATGTCCTTTATTAAAATATTATAACTTAACGTTTTTCTACAAGTTCATCTACATAAACTGAAAACTAGTAAAGTTTTTTTGAGGTAGCTTTATATATACCTACAAGTGTAAGCAATTTCTAAAAGTGTGTTTATACTTTTTAATAATCATGGAAAAATCTAGCTTTCCAAATTTTGTATTTATCTTCATACATATTATTTACATTTTCTATGATTTTTTCTACTTTAAGAGGCGACTCATAATCTTCAGTATTTTCAACATCTACCGAATCAATATTAAAAGTTTTTTTTACCCAATTTTTATACTCATTAGCATAATCACTTGGGTCTTTATCTGAATTAACTATGGTGTGATCAAGATCTCCTGTCATTATGATCAGTAAATCATTGATATTTTTACATACAAGGTGACTTCCGCCTTCACTATCAATATGAATAATTGGGGTATTTGACAAGTCATCGTTCTCATCTTGTAACCAAAATGCAAAATACCCACCTGCTCCATCAGAACTTGCAAAAGCAATAATACTATTTAATAATTCTATTTGTTTATCGTTATCTTCACAAAACCATGTAAATTCATCATCTAATACAAAATCCATATAAAATGGATATAAAAACAAATTATTATTTTTTCCAAATTGAAAAAGAAATAGTTCTATTATCTCTTTTGGCATTTTATATTCTTTAAAAATTTCTTTATATTTGTTAAGTGTTATGTTTTGTCTTATCTGCTTTTCCTTTTGTATCTGAGGTTTTTAAGACTTTATCATTTGCTTTTAGTGAAACTGTTTTTATAAATTTATTTCTTAGCAAGGTTCTACTACTCTGCTCATCTTTAGATGGGATAAAAAGCCAAGCAAAAAAAGAGAGTACTGCTAAGATGTAAAGTCCTTTATATACATACTCAAATTCATTGGAATTAGTTGTAATCATTATGGGTTCTTTTTTAGTCTCTTTGACATGTATTACTTGAGTGTTGGAAGGAGTATCAGGTATGACATAGTTATACAAAGATGAAGCACCAATCCAAAGAAGCCACAAAAATAAAATTGAAGAAAGAAAACTGACAATATTAGTCTCAGAACCATGAGAAGTAAGACTAAGAATAATAAAAATTATTAATATAAAGCCACTAGTTAAACCACCAAGCCAGCTAATTATTGTTATAAATATGTCCATTAAAATCCTTTTAAAAAAGTTATGTATTGTATTGTCAAATTGCTTTCTTTTATGGTATGCTAGTAGTACATTCAGCACAACACTACAGCACAAAGTTTAAGAATCTGTAATTTTATCTAAAATCACTTCAAACTATATGAGATAAAAATAAATAGATGCAGTATCCACACAATTTAAAAAAGTTTATAGTAAACTTGTAGTCTTTTTTGTAAGATAAAAAGGAGATGATTTTATCATCAAGATTATTTTTATATTTAAAGAGGAATGTAATACCATAGATAAAATCATAATTGATTTAGATAACTTAAATTCACATATAATAAATGAACAAAAGGAAAAAAATAGTTTAGCACTTCAAGAAGATGCTTACATAAAACTTATCAATAGCTTAGAAGAGATAAACACATTTAAAAAAAAGAATCTTTATGAAAGTCGTATTCATAATATTATATTAATCAAAGCAAAAAGAGGCATGGGTAAAACATTTTTTTTACTCAATATTGATACGCAGATTAAGAAAAAAAACTCTGAACTTCATTCAAAACTTCTTATTTTAAAACCAATAAATATAAGTAAATAAAATCTTGGCCTTAATCATCCTATATTTTATTATCGAAAATTTAGCCAACTTATATTTTTACTTCCAGCCAATAAAGCAAAACTTTTTAACTCAATATATAATTTTTTATCTATATTGCTCCAAGTTAATCTTTTATATCTAATTTCTTTATTTAAATTTATCTATTAGATATCACAGAGCTTTGTATCTGCATATCGACCCAGAGGGTCTTAGTATTAAACTATATTTTAGATTAAAAGTCTAAGGCTCTTTAGAAAATACCAACTCAATAACTGTTGTATCTAATCTACCTGGATTAGTTTTTGATGGAAAGTATGTAAGTACGGACCATTCCACCTTATCAGAAGAAAACTTAACTCCATGTTGAGGTATATAGTAAAAACCATTTTTAACATGTGTATATGTACTTAAGGAGGTTAAATCTAAAGGAACATCTGCTGCAAGTATCATTTTTTGCTCACGTGAATATGGATTTCCATAAATTTTAGTACGGTATTTCAAAGACCAAGTGCCACTCAAGCTAATACCTTGTTTTGCTTGTAATACTCTTGTTGAAAAGTGATCATAACGAAATAATGACCATACGTTTACAATTTTTTTATATTGATGACACTGTTCATCATCTATAAAAGTACTAATTTTAACACTTTTCATATATGGCATTCTCAAATCTGGTGATACTAAACCTTCTACACTCAAAGTAAGGCCATCTTCATTTAGAGCTCTTTTTTTAAGCGCTTCATATGTCACTTTAAATTTTTTTGTATCAAATAGGTTTACACTTTTATGAGCTTCTACACTCACACCACTTTTAACACCTGAGTTAGTACAATTTCTTATATGTATAAAATCATAAGAACTACGATATATAGATCTATTTAAAACATCCTCTCTATTAATATAAGCCTTTTCATAACGAGATAATATTTTAAATTTTACTATATATGTTTTAGAAGGATTTGGTGAACCAATTCCATTTAAAGGGCTACTTAAAGCATTAGAAATTGGTATGTTTATAGTGTATTTTATACTATCATCATTAGATACTACAGAAGTTACATTAACATCATCTAGCATATTGCCTATATCATACAAATAGCCAGAAGACAAAAGTTCATCTTTATTTATAGGAACAAACTGTGCACTTAAATTTTCATCTTCAAGTAAAAACTCTTTTGTATCATTATCCTCTATAGAAACAGACCAAGTTCCAGACAGTTTGTTTTCATAAACTGGATTTATTAACTTATAATCTTCCTCTTCTACGGTTGAGGTATTTGTTTCAGAAGTGTTTGTTTCAGATGCATCATCTACAATCTCTAGCTGATTTTTAAAATGTTTAAGTGCTTCTTCAACATCTACAACTGGCTTACCAGGAGTAATAGCTTCAACAACTTTTGCAAGTTCACTCTCATCACTTAATACTGTCTCATTTAACTCTGGAAAAGTTTTATCTACAGCATCTGAAAGATCAATACCATTGCTACTATTACCATCTTTATCAACACTTTGAAGGAGTTGTAACATTACAT
>WFNF01000139.1 GCA_015488775.1 Helicobacteraceae bacterium | reverse complement strand
TTTCACTACTATTTGTTTTGTACTTCTGCAATGCTAAAAGCAAGGTATTTGAGGAAAATGGTTTTCTAATATCAGCATCTTCATCACTTGAAATATACAAAAATTCTTTATCTGTTTCATAATTTTTATTATCGCTCAAAACAACTTGAGCATTTTTAAGTGAACTTAAACTATTTGACAAAAACATCTCTAATGATTTTTGTAAAAGTAAAGACTCACATTTTATAGCAATTTTCAATTAATACACACCTTCTAATTATATTGTATTGTAGCTAAAAAGTCAAAAAAAATCAATAACAAGCCCCTATTTCAAACATTTTACATCTATTCTTCATTAAAAATAAAGTTATATAAGATGAAATAAAAGAATTAATATATATCACTATTGTATTTAAGCTAAAAGTGATGTTATTAAAGAGCAAATATTCAAAGGCACTAATTAAAAGTGTTAGAAACATCATTATAAAAACAAAAGATATAAACCACTTTCTGTAAAATTTAGAATAATACCTCTTATGATCAGATTCACAAGTTTTAATCATAAACTTATGATTATTAAGACAATGGTTTTGCAAAAAATATGGACTAATAAAAGCAACTATGGTATATATTAAAGCAAAAGATATAATAAATATGGTTTTAAAAATTTTCATCATAGCTTCAAAAACATCACTGTTTATTTCAACAAAACCTTTAGATATATACAAAATAAGTAAAATTAAGGTAGATACTGTGATGGAAATAAAAAGAGTTTTACTAAGAACTTGTTTTAGCCATAAAAACCAAAGTTTAGATATAAAGCTACTCTTCATAAATTTTATCCAAAAGTTCAGCATGAGATTTTAGGTTTCTTACACTTTTTTCATACCGCCAAGAGAGTACAAATTTTATAACATCGTTTTTAAGCTTTTCATCAACAAGTTCAATTCTACCATAGTAAGCTATAGAGATATTTTTAGACTTAACTTTAGCATTTTTATCGTACAAAATACCAATAATTTGTAAATACTTGCCTTTGGTAATCTCACCCAAAGAGTTTTTTGAAAGTGACACTCCTGAAAGATTTATAGCCTTAAAATCAAAAACATCATCGAAATTTATGATTTTTTCATTTAGTCCTAGTTTCTCATATAGGAGTTCAAGTCTTTTTAAATTCTCTATATCTCTTAATTGTGTACTATATATATGCGAAGTTAGCTCATTTAATCGTTTTATGCTCATATTGTATTATACACTTCAGCAACTTATAGCTATATTTTAGAGATAATACTAAAAAATATTTTATGGAATACAATGGACTACTTAGAAATTCACGGACCTACATCACTTAGTGGAGAGGTAAAAATATCTGGAGCTAAAAATGCAGCTCTACCAATTATAGCTCTAACACTTCTTGCTAAAAATAGCGTTAAAATTTCTAACATGCCAGATGTTGTTGACATTAAGACACTACTTAAGCTTCTTGAAAACCTAGGGGCTACAACATCTTTTGATCAAAATTATGTTGAGATAGATACTTGCTGTTTAACAAACACAAAAGCAACTTATGACATAGTCAAAACAATGAGAGCTTCTATCTTGGTTTTAGGACCACTTCTTTCAAGGTTTGGTCATTGTGAGGTTTCACTTCCTGGTGGATGTGCCATAGGTTCACGCCCCATAGACCTACATCTTAAAGCTTTAGAGCAAATGGGTGCAACTATAAATATACATGCAGGTTATGTTCAAGCAACTGCTCCTGATGGTTTAGTTGGTGCAAATATAGTTTTTGACAAAATAACAGTTACAGGAACTGCAAATATAGTTATGGCAGCAGCACTTGCTCGTGGTGTTACAACAATTAAAAATGCGGCAAGAGAACCTGAAGTTGTACAAATATGTGAAATTATAAATGCTAGTGGTGTTAAAATCGAGGGTATAGGTACAGGTGAACTTACTATTCAGGGAAACGACAGAGAGCTTATAAACATAGAACCATTTAGCGTTATACCAGATAGAATAGAAGCTGGAACTTACCTTTGTGCAGCTGCCATAACAAACTCAAGTATAAAACTTACAAATGTAAGAGCAGACCATTTGGATTCAGTTCTTGGAAAGCTTCGTGAGATGGGCATTGAAACATCTAGTGATGAAACTACCATAGATATAAAAGCAGCAGATTTTATAAATCCTGTAAAAATAATAACTCAAGAGTATCCAGCTTTTCCAACAGATATGCAAGCTCAATTTTTAGCACTTGCATCTTTGGCTGATGGAACTAGTACAATTGAAGAGAGACTATTTGAAAATAGGTTTATGCATGTAAGTGAGTTGCAAAGACTTGGTGCAGATATATCTTTAAATGGACATGTAGCAAATATAAAAGGTTCAAATGAGCTTTTTGGAGCTGATGTTATGGCAACTGATTTAAGAGCATCATCTGCACTTGTATTAGCAGCACTTGCAGCTAAGGGTGTAACAAATGTACATAGAATTTATCATTTAGATAGAGGTTATGAAAAACTTGAAGAAAAACTTGTAAAACTAGGGGCTAAAATAAAAAGACTTAGTGAGTAGGTGCTATATTGCATCTATAATATAATTTAAAGCTTGTAAAATAATAGTAGAAGGACAAGTAGTCCTTCTAATGTTCAAAAAGAAAGATTAACTTCTTTCTCTTCTTCTATGTCCACCGCCATCACGATTTCCACCTTCACGACTTCCGCCTGAACGATTTCCACGGTAACCGCCGCCACCGCCGCCACCATTTCTTCTACCACGGTAGTTTCTATTTCTACCACCACCGCCGCCATTACGACCAGCATTTTCAAGAATTTTTTCTAATCTATCTTTATTAATACCAATCTCATTAGGACCTTTGATATTTTGCTTATCTATAAGTAATGAAGCAAGTTTATAAAGAATTTGCTCAGAATCTAAATCATTTTTAAGAGCATCAAGTAAAATATGTGCTTCATCATAAACTTTTTGAGCCTCAACAGATGCAACTAATTTATCCATATTTGCAGTTTTTACATCATTTTTACTAGGTATAAAAGCATGTTCTATACTCGTTCCAACAACTTTTTTGATTCTTTGTAGCTCTTTAAATTCCATTGGTGTAACTAAAGTAATAGCGTTACCCTTAGTTCCAGCACGTCCTGTTCTACCAATACGATGAACATAAGACTCAGGATCAAATGGAATATGGAAATTAATAACATGAGACACATCATCAATATGGATACCACGAGCAGCAACATCTGTAGCAATTAAGATATCTAGTTGACCATCTTTAAGACCTTTGATTACGCTCTCTCTTGTTCTTTGCTCCATATCACCATGAAGACCTTTAGCATTATAACCAACAGAAGAAAGTACATTAGATAAACGATCAACTTCTCTTTTTGTTCTACAAAATACAACAATTTTAGTTGTTTCATTTGCATCAAGAAGTCTGATAATAGCATCATCTCTCTCTTTTTCTTCAATTACATAATAAGTTTGTGCAATATCTTTATTTGTAGTTTCACCCTTAGTTATAGATATAAACTCTGGATCTTTTAAAATTCTTGAAGCAAGTGACTTAATTGGTGCTGGCATAGTTGCAGAGAAAAGTAAAGTTTGTCTCTCTTTTGGAAGATATTCAAAAATTTCATTAATATCATCTAAGAAACCCATATCTAACATCTCATCAGCTTCATCTAAAATTACAGTAGAAGGATTGAAATTTTTCAACATACCGCGACCTAACATATCTTTTAAACGACCAGGAGTTGCAACAACTATACCTGCACCTCTGTTGATCAAATCTAATTGACGGTTATATGAACTACCACCATATATAGTAACAGTTCTAATACCTAGGTTACGTCCAAACTTATAAAGTTCATCTGAAACTTGGTTAGCAAGTTCACGTGTTGGTGTTATAACAAGAGCTTCTATACTACCATTATTTTTCATTTTATTCATAGTTGGAAGACCAAAAGCAGCAGTTTTACCTGTACCAGTATGTGCTTGACCAACAACATCACGACCTTCACTAATTACAGGAATAGCCTGTGCTTGAATAGGTGATGGAACTTTAAAACCTGCATAATCTATACTTTTTTGTAACTCATGTTTAAAATTAAAATCTTTAAAAGTTACTTTAACTTCTTCCTCTTTTATATCTACGCTTTCTGTATTATCTTGACTCAAATGAATCCCTTTTGTTAATTTCTTTAAGAATAGTAACTTTTACCATCTTTTTAAGACAACGATACCAATTTACTCAGTATTTGTCATAATGTTAAATAGACTTCTTTATCAAACTCTTTTATATTTAGAATTTGGTACAGAAGTCTAAAGTGTGGAATTATACCCAAATAATTCATTTATGCCATTTTGTTGTTACAATTAATAATTATATTTAAATTTAATAAAGTTTTAAAACAGATATTAACTTTATTAACTATTTATAGGTAGAATAATTTTTCATAATCAAACTGACTTGGAATACACTTGAAATATATTCTTTTTTTATCTTTTTTTATCTCATTTTCAAATCTTAATGCCCATGATTTGATGAAACCATACTTTACAGATATATTCAAATATAAACATATACATTCACCATTATTATATAGATACGATAAAATCGCATCTATTGGTTTTTCTAAAAACGGAAAATTTGCTTATGTAACTGAACATGAGGTAGAAGGTAGAGGTGGAACGTTATATACATATAAAATCATTAATACTATCAACGATAAAATCATTTGGAAATATGAAGATGATATAAAAGATATTATGGATGACCCTTATAAGTTTAGTTACGCAAGAGTTAAAGATAGATTGCAAAAAGCTCTGCAAGAGCATAAGATTAAATATGTAATCCAACCATTACTTAGAAAAGTACCTTACAAATTTGATAATAATAAAATAAGTTTTGCTATTAAAGCAATTTCAAGAAAAAACAAAGATGGATTTAATGGAAACTATCTAAGCCTAAAAGTAATAGCTAGAACAAATAATGGGTATAAAAGAGTTTACTATAGTAAAGACAAAGCATTTTCTTACTCTATAATGGGCGTGTTTAAATCACCTTATGAACCTAGAATTGTATTAATTTTAGCAAAAGAGTTTTATGGTTCTGAGGGTACGGCGTTATATTACACTCCAATTGGAGTACATTTAAAACAAAATTTCAGATAATAGACTTCTTACATAAGCTGATTTTACGCACTAAAGTGTTTAATAAGATGTTTTATAAGTGCTTTGAGCTTACTCTAAGTTTTATTTATCTATAATCTCGCAACCAAAGTTTTAAGTAGGGAAATATCTTGCATTTATGTGGGTATTGGCATACGATTTAGTATGTTTACGCTATCCGAACTAACTTTGAAAATATATTCGGAGAATTTAATGAAAAAAATTATTTTTTTAATGATCGCTTTTGGTGCTGCTGCATTCGCTAGCGAAGCTGAAGTTGCTAACCAAACTATTAAAGCATACGCTTTAATCGCTGCTGGTGTTGGTCTTGGTCTTGCTGCTCTTGGTGGTGCAATCGGTATGGGTCATACTGCTGCTGCAACTATCGCTGGTACTGCTAGAAACCCAGGTCTTGGTGGTAAACTAATGACTACAATGTTCATCGCTCTTGCAATGATCGAAGCACAAGTTATCTATACACTTGTTATTGCTCTTATCGCTCTTTACGCTAACCCATTTTTAGGTTAGTCTTTTAGACAAACAATTTTGAGTTTAGGATCTCCTAAGCTCAAGCTTTAAATTAAAATACTTTTAAACTACACTTTTAAACAAAAACCTTCAATTTCTTCATAATAATTTTAAAATATTTTTGAAAAACAAGATATAATAAACTTATGATTAAACATATACTATTAATACTGTCCTTGTCAATAATTTTTTTATCTTGTAGTTCTAATGATTTAGAACCTGTTAAAGTAGATAAATTTCATAAAAAAGTAGATTTTTTAACTGAAGTAAAACCCATCTTAGATAGAAGATGTGTAGTATGCCACTCTTGTTATAACTCCCCTTGCCAATTAAAACTGAGTTCATACGAAGGATTACTAAGAGGAGCAAGTAAAACTCCTGTATACAATGCACTAAGATTAAATAGCGATAAGCCAACAAGATTATTTGTAGATGCACAAAGTACAAAAGAGTGGAGAGACAAAGGCTTTACTTCTGTAATAGATAGTGATACAAACTCATCATATAATAATTCAATAATTTTACAACTACTTGATCATAAAAGAAAAAATCCAAAACCTAAGGGTAAGTATTATAGCGAGTCTGATAAATTAAAATGTGCAAAAGACAATGAAGAGCTAAAAGAGTTTTTAGATGAAAATCCACATTCAGGTATGCCATTTGGTTTTCCTGCACTAAAGAAAAACGAATTTGAAACTATAAAAGCATTTATAGCACAAGGGTCACATTTTACTGCTTTAGAAGAACTTTCTAAAAGCTCACAACTCTCTAATGATTATATAATAATGTTTGAAAACTTTTTAAATAATAAGTCACCTAAACATATTATAAGTGCAAGATATATATATGAACATCTTTTTTTAGCTCATCTTTACTTCAAAGGGAGTAAAAATGAGTTTTATCAACTTGTAAGATCTAAAACAGCCTACCCCAATAAAATAAAAATTATACCAAGTATAAGACCATATGATGATCCAAAAAGTAGATTTTATTATAGATTTAAAAAAATCACCAGTACTATTGTAAATAAAACACATATGACATATGAGTTAAGTGATGAAAAGTTAAGAAGATATAATGAACTTTTTATAGATACTAAATGGAGTGAAGAAGCACATAAAGTTGATTACAAAGATGGAGCAAACCCTTTTATAACATTTGATCAGATACCTGCACGTTCAAGATATAAATTTTTATTAGATAATTCACACTATATAATTAAAACATTTATTAGAGGACCTGTTTGTAAAGGACAGATTGCACTTAATGTAATTAATGATCATTTTTGGGTTATGTTTTTAGATCCAAAGTATGATATATCTATTAACTACAGCACTTTTTTAAAAAATGAGTTTAAAAACCTAGTTATGCCAATTCAAGAGGGTAGCGATATGACTGCCTTACAATCTTTTAGTGATGAGTACAAAGAAAAAGCGATTGAATACTATAAACATAGAGACTATGCTTACGACTTAATCTACCATAATGGCTTAAACTATAATATGATTTTTAAAGGTGGTGATTCTAGTGAATCTTCTCCAATTTTAACTGTGTATAGACATTTTGATTCTGCATCTGTACATAAAGGTGTACTTGGAAATTTACCTAGAACTATGTGGGTCATAGATTACCCTTTATTTGAGCGTATATACTACTCTTTAGTTGCTGGCTTTGATGTTTTTGGTAATATTGCACATCAAACAAATGTTAGAAGATACATGGATAGACTCAGAATAGAGGGTGAAACAAACTTTATAAACTTTATGCCAAAAGATACAAGAGAAGATTTTATACAATCATGGTACTTAAACACACAAACGAAACCATACTTTAAAACATCTAATGTACAAAGTAATATAAAGTATAAAAGAGATGATCCAAAAAGAGAGTTTGTAGAGGACTTAGTAAGTAATAGGTTTAGTAAAAAACTAAATATAGCTTTTGATAAAATAAACTACTTTAATAAATATACAAATAAACCAAAGATGCCTAAACACTTTGAGAGCGCAGATGATTTTATACAAGCATTTAAACATGTTTCTTTACCAGGAACAAATTTTGTAAAAATAGCAAATGGTGAAAACTCTAACCTTGCATATATTAGATTTAAAATAAAAGATCAAGAGGATGTTGTTATAAGTGCTGTAGTAAATAGATGGCATGATAATGTATCTTTTATGTTTGATGAAACAGCAAGATTAGACTCATCAAAAGACACTATAGACTTCATAAAAGGTTTTGTAGGTTCTTATCCAAACTATTTTATAGAGGTGGATGTTAAAGATGCAAGTGAGTTTTTTAATCTACTTGAAAACTATAAAGATAATAAAGAGTATTACCAAAAATTTTCAAAATTCGGGATAATACGATCAAACCCACTATTTTGGGAAAAATACGATTATTTTCAAAAAAGATTTATCAAAGATAATAAAGAAAACGGTCTATTTGATTTAAATAGATATTATTTTAACGCTTATTAGACTAAAAATACATATAAAAAAATAATCGCTTAAAACTACTTGAAAGTAAAACTAGCTAAGCCTTCATTTAATAAATGATAAACACACCCTAAATTTGGGAGTTAAATAGATATTTTGATTATAAAAGTATTGCTTTTTACCCATATATTTGCTATAATTAATATATGAATAAAACTAAATTTGAATGAGATGATAATAAAAATATAATCAATATTGAAAAGCATCACGTTTCATTTCAAAAAGCGCAATATGCTTTTGAAGATGTAGATCGTGTAATTGCTGAAGATATTGACCATTCAAATGATGAAAAAAGATATTTCTGTTTTGCTAAAGTTGACAATGGTATTTTAACCGTAAGATTTACATATAGAGACAATATTATTAGAATCTTTGGTGCAGGATATTGGAGAAAAGGAAAAAAAATTTATGAAAAAAACAATTAAGTATACAGATGGTGAAATTGGAAATATTAAAATTATTGAAGATTTTTTACCTTCTCCTGAAGAGTTAGCATTTAAAGAGGAAAATACAAAAATCACAATCTCTTTAACTAAAGAAACTGTTGATTTTTTTAAAGATGAAGCAAAAAAGCATCATACTCAGTACCAAAAAATGATTCGTAATCTTCTTGATTTATATGTATCTAATCAAATCAGAGCATAATAAAGTATAAATACTGTGGAAAATCTAGCAAACAGATAAACATTACTCTAAATTCCCTTAATTCACATGTTTCACATGGGGACGCATACTAGAGTATATACTTTTATTAATGTTAGGTAGTCTTATCTTTAGCTTTCACATTTACAACCACTGCAATTATAGAACTTATTACTGTTATAAAAATGATGCTATAGCCTGTTGGTAAATCAAAATTGTATGAGGCTATTAAAGCTACTATTATACTTAGTGATCCAAATACCCAAGCAAAAGATAGTGGCTTAAATCTGCTTTGAACTATACCAGCGTACGCTGGTGCTATAAGTAGAGCAAAAACGACCAACACCCCTGCACTTTGAACAGATGATGTTACAGTAAAGGCAAGCATTATAAAAAAAGTAAGCTCTTTTATTACACCTTTTGTTTTTGGATATATAAAAAACATAACTAAAGATATTGGGATATATATAGCTAAAGCTTTATATATATCATCAACAGATGTAAAAAGTATATCTGCTGCACTTAGTTTTGAGAAAAGCTCCATCCCCTCGGAGCTTTTTGCTAAAACCAGCATTATAGATGAGATACCTAAGGCATAAAGCAAACCTATAAAAGCTTCAACATTTTGAACTTTTTTTGTAGCCCAAGCTATAGTTATAGCAGCTAGAACTGCAAACAGCAAGGTTAAAACACTTTGGTAAGAGCCATCTAAAAATGAAACACTTAAAGCCATACCAACTGCTGCAATCTGACCTATAGCCAAATCTGTAAATATAACTCCCCTTTTTATAATCTCAACACCAAAAATTGCATGTATATATACTAAAAGTAAAGCTAGTACAAAAGCTGGCCATATAAGTTCTATTATTGACATATCTGATCTTTTATAGTGTTATAAAACTCCTCTAATGTATCACTTTTATCAACTGAACCTAAATCATGAGGTACAATTTTTACTTCTGCACCTACTTTATCTGCTATAAATTTTGCAGTTTTTCTTTCATGATAAACATCTTGTAAAATAGTTTTAACATTATTTTTTTTCATTTTAAATATAAGCTCTAAAGTATGTTTAGAGCTTGGAGATATACCTGGTAATGGCTCTATATTTCCAACACTCTCAACACCGTATCTTTTTAAAAAGTAATTATATAGTTCATGGTATTGAACAACTTTTTTACCTCTACATACTTTTGCATCCATATCATAAGATTTAAGAAAGAGAGTCCATCTTTTAGTAAAATTGGCTAAGTTTTTTTCATAATATGTATGATTTTCACCATCAAGTTCTATCAGTTTATTAGCTATAGCTTTTGCTATAACTATAACCTGATGTGGATCACTTGAATAGTGAGGGTTACCCTGTGCATGAACATCTCCAAATGCTCTTGATACAGATGTTGGTTTATCTATCATGTTTATACTATGTGATATATCTAAAAAACCTTTTGCACCATTTTTTATATCTCTATTGTGAGCGTTTTGTATAAGTGGAGGTAACCATCCAAGCTCTAAACCAGCACCATTTATAACCAAAAGATCTGCACCTCTTAGTTTAGATAGAAGTGATGGTTTTGGTACAATAAAATGGGGATCATATTTTGAACTACCTAGAACAACTACATCAACCTTATCTTTCCCTATCTCTTTTACTATAGCTCCAAGTGTTGAGTAACTTGTATCAACCTTTAGTGAAGCAAACACTGTGTTTGTAAGTACAATTAGTATTAATAATATTTTTTTCATAAATCTCTCCTAGTATGCGTGTGCGCCATGTGCGCCTGCTGCTATGTTTAGTGTTAACATTAGTGTGTTTATATCTTTACGCTCATTGTTTATAACCTTACTTCTATCATAAGAGTAGTTTAAACGCAACCTAGACATCTCAAAAGGTTTGTATTCTAGCATTACACTATATCTATCTAAGGTATCTGTATTTGTTGTAAAACTGCTTAAGTCTGTATCGTTTTTAATGAGATTATCGTATCTACATCCAAGACTATAGTTCATGTTATATTTATAAACTAACTCACTATATAATCCACCTTGTTGATCAACACTTGATGAATCTAACCTTTTATCCCTTTGAAGATACTCACTTTGCCAAATTAGTGAGCTATAACTTCCAAGTTGATATCTAAGAGTAAGGTCAACTCCATAAACTTTACTTACCTGATTTGTAAGAGTTTTTCCCCTAGCAAAACTAACACCACCAAGTACAGATATATCTTCACCAACATCTACGCTAGACTTTAGGTAAGTTACAAAAAGATTAGGTAGCTCTTTATAACCAAAGCTTCTATCATTTGTGCCTTGCAAAGCCTCAACACCTGCCATTATATAGGTATCTGTTGGTGCAACCCATTGCACTTGAATACCAGGATCACTTATAGCATCAGGTCCAAAAAAAGATTTGTAAACTAAGGCTTGCTCATCAAAATTCCAAGAGTGTTGATGTTTCTCATTTAACCTACCAAAAGCACTTTTAAACTTACCCGCTTTTATACGAAAACCAAGAGGGAGTGCCGTTGTGTTTACATAAGCCTCATCAAGTTCAATCTCATCTGGATGCACATGCATATATGCAAAAGCCTCAAAGTATGGATCAACATCTGAGTGAAACGCAAGTTCAGCGTAATTAAGGTTGAAACCTCTGTTTTTGTTAAATGGGAGTTCAGCTTCACCACTAGATACAAAACCAGGGACTGCATAGTTCTCATAACTGCTGTTATCAACATCTCTATATAAAGTTGACATGTTTAAAATAAGAGCAATATCTGGTAGATACTCCTGTTGTGAAAAACTCGCAGAGGTGTTTGTGTTTTTTTGAGCATTAAGCTCTAACGCTTTTATATGAGAAACTAGCTCTTTACTTAGTTCTTGTTGCTCTTTTAAATCTTTTTTTAATTTTTCCATATCACTAT
>WFNF01000138.1 GCA_015488775.1 Helicobacteraceae bacterium | reverse complement strand
ATGAAAACTTTAACTCTAAAGAAGCAACTAGCATGGAATAAATTCTCTAAAAAGTGTTACTTTTGGTATCATTGTTAACTAAATTTGAACGTGGCGACTCCTGAGGTGTAATGCATATAAATGTTAAAATTACCAAAATATTGTCAAGTTATATTTGTTTTGTAAAAACATAATGACATTAAGTATTATTTGTATAGTTTGAATTTTCTTATCTGCTTTGGCTTTTGTATGCATTCCACCTCAGGAGAGGTGGAACGAGTCAAAGAGTTAAAATTTCAAGAGGTGAAAATATCCAAAATAATTCCATAGGATCATCCACACCTCTAAACCCATAAAAAACTCATCTTTTCCTATTTCCTCATATCACTATGATATACTCGTTACACCTCTCCTGAGGTGTAATGCATATAAATGTTAAAATTATCAAAATATTTTTAAGTTATCTTTGTTTTGTAAAAATATAATGACATTAAGTATTATTTGTATAGTTTGAATTTTTTTATCTGATTTGGCTTTTGTATGCATTCCACCTCAGGAGAGGTGGAACGAGGCAGCATTGAGTTAAATAAAATTATAAATGTGATATCAAAAATAAGTGATAAAATTTTATAGAGGTGAAAAACTGGTTACACATTTACCAATAGAAGTGATTTTAGAGTGATTATAGCATACTAAAATCACAAATTAATCAAACTTTTATGTTAAGTGTGAGTATAATTAGACAGATGCACCGACATATTTGCTAGAGCCCTGATGTTGTGTGCCAAAATTTTGATGATTGAGGAGTCAAAGATGAGAAAGTTTTATATAATTCCCTTACTGGTTATAATGCTTGGTTTTACATCTGCAAATGCTGAAGATAATAATATATGTGATGGAAGTGATCCTGCTTATTTGAGTTTAACTGGAGCTACAGGTAGCTCTGCCGTAACTTTTAAAAAGATATGTTTACCAAATCCAAATAATCGAAGCCAAAGATTGAAAAATCTTAACATGAAAGGTGGTGTTTACCAAATAGGTAATCAAGTTGTTTGTGCTTTAGATGATTCTCTAGGCTTACCAGCTGGTACTTGTGTTAATCCAGATGATTATAGAAATGCAAATAGCAGTTGTGCTGATAGTGGTTATACTGATGGATGTCAAAATAATGATTTTAAGGGTAGTACAGGTAGAAAACTTGGTTACGCTGATTATGATGGTGATCCAAGTTCTACTACATCATCAGAAGCAGACTTAACTTTAAAGTCTAATGATCAAGTTATATGGGCAAAATTGTATTGGATGGGTAGAAGATCAAATAGTACAAATGCCAATACAAGTAAAAATGCATCTATACGAATTAGTACTCCCACTAGCGGAGGCTATCAAACTGTAACACCAACACATAAATCTCGTATTGGCAGTAATTATTATGCATCTGCTGAAATAAATACAGCTTGGGTTTCACAATCTGGACAATACTGGGTTGCTGATGTTTTAGGTAGAATAAATAAAGATAATCAGTTTGCAGCGTGGGCTCTTGTTGTAGTGTATAAAAATGATGCTGCTGCATTTACAAATATCTCTTTATATGAGGGGTTTGGTGTTTTTTACAATAATGATTTCACTACAACATTAAAGGGATTTTTAACACCTGATGAAGGTACGGTTACATCATCTTTTCATGTATTTGCTGGTGAGTCAGATAATGGTTACGGTGATTCTTTAAAAATTAATGATATAGCTATCTCAAATCAGACTAGTGGTACAAGTGACTTTCTAAATGCAACTATTAGTAGATATGGTAATATCGTAGGTAATAGAATACCAAATTTCCCTAATGCCTTAGGAATAGATATCGATTCTGTAGACTCTGGTTATGCAATGTCAATCAATCAAACGGAAGCAGCTATAAAATTTCATTCTTCTGGGGATCAACTTTATACACCATTTATGGGTTTTACAACTCAACTTTATGTACCTGATCTTTGTTATGACTACTCTTATAAACAAGATGGAAGATACTTTACAGAAGATAATAATGGTTCAATAAATGTAACACCATCAATATCTGGTATAGTTACGCCAAATAATCCAGTAAACGTCAATATTTATGTAAGAAATAACGAGGGGACTGCAAGAGTTGAAAACCCAGTTTTATATGTTGATGGTCTTGATGCAAACGGTGAGTTAAAATACAATGGAAATATGAAAAGAACAGATCCCGGTGGAACATTTTATAATGTTCATACACCATCATTAAGTTCTGATGCTGGCTTTACAAGTGCTTTAGCTGATTCTTCATCTAGTGTCCCTTTTATGGCATATAGAAGAGGTGTTTACACTTCATTTGATGTTATGCCATCAAAAATGAATCTATCTACACCATTAAAAATGACAATGGATTTCAAACTAAAATTTGATTCTGGAACGGAGTTATACTACAGTGGTTATAACTTAAAAGATGATATCCCTCTATGTACAGGTGCAAACTTTGCTTATAATCCCGAGTGGGGAATATATAATGTTGTAGATAGAGCTTTATATAATTCTAATAAAAAATATAATCTATTTACACAAGTAGTAGATAGAGATTTTAATGTTGATTTAATCTCTTTAAAAGCAAATGCTGCAGGTAAATTTGTAGATGAGAAGAAAGTATTTGACATGGTTGGTGTTGAGATGTATGATGCTGGTGGTTTCCATGAGGTAAATGTTTCATGTAGTGATCCAGATAATGCTATATCTGATAGATATTGGTTGCCAATCGTGAATAAAAAAGATTCTGACGTAAAGAAAAGCAAGAAAGAACAAATAAATATAAAGAAATTAACAAATAAATGGCACTATAACGCTAATGTAAAAAGCGTCGAATTTAATTCTCAAGCAAATGAAAACACAGCTTTTAGAACATGGTTCTTTGTAGATAAAAATGGAGATAAAGCAGAAATTAAATATACTGGCTTTGGTGCTGATAATAAACCATTAGTTGATATGGACAGTGTTAATAGTTTAGATTCAGATGGTAAATGTAGTTCACAATGTTCATCTTTTAGTACTAACTGTATGGAGTGTTTAAAACGAAATTATGCAAGACCTGTTTGTTCAAGAGATAATTTTGCTATTAGACCTGAGTCTTACAATATAATTATTACTGATCCATTAACACCTTCAACTGCAATTGGAAATGATGTAACTAATAATATGTTTTCTGCTGGGTATGATTATAATTTTGATATAAATGCCACAACTCACAAGGGTGATAAAAATGCTCAAGGTTATAAATTAGGTTTTTCTGACACTGATTTAGTAAGTGAAAAAAATGTTTCATTTACTTGGAATAACCTTAGTAAATTAAATAAATGTAATGATACATCAGCACAATATGTAAATATGTCTTTTTTAAATGGTGCGATTTTAGGTCAAAAAAGAGACAATAGAAATGTTGGCGAGTACCTATTTTCTATTGTAGATAACTACTGGACTAGAGTCGATAGAGATAATGGTAGATATTTAGGTCATCATAAGGGTGCTAACTCTAGTTATTTTATGTCAGGTAGTGATTGTGTAGAAGATAGTAGCATTGTATCTAAAACATATAATAACAATAATTATACAGCAAATAAAGTTGGTTGTATGATTAGTTCAAGTCATACCAATAATGAAACAACTAAAGTTTATACAAATAAAGCATTAGACTTTAAAGTTGATCATTATGACTTACCTTTAGTTATGTATGGTGCAAACTATACTGATGTAGATTCATACATGTATATGAATGACATAGAAAATGGTAGTAATAAAGGTGTTGCAACTCATTTTAAAGGTAGATTGTCTCCAAAAAATGCTAAAGGTAGTGAAACTAACAACTCTATTGATGGGTGTTATGCAAATGCATTAGATATTCATACACATACAACTTTCACTGCTTCTGCAAGTGATACTACGCGTCCAAACTATAAAATGCATTTAGTTGAGTTAGATGATACTAATAGAAGTTTTGATATTGGTTATAATAATGCAGATGTTGATACAAACAGATTAATTGCTATAGATACAACATCTAATATTAGAGCAAAAGGTTTTAGTAAGGGTGGAGTGTTACTAGATATAAGTTTAAATTTTGATAGAAACATCTCTAGTGCTTATAATCCAAAATCTATAGAGTATGGTGACATGAACGTAACATGTAGTATTGCTAAAAATTGTAAAAGTATTTCACATGGTAAACCTTCTTACTTAGCAAAAGGGATTAAAGATTATAACAGAACTATAAATTACTATTATGCTCGTGCACACTCTCCAGATTACCGTTTTAATGGTTTAACTGGTACAGGTGCTACATACTATGAGATATATTGTGATAATAACTGTGAGAAAACTTTTTTACCAACATCATCAAAATTAAAAGCACCACAAAGTGCATTTTGGTATATTCATGCAGATCATAATATAAGTAAATTTGGTGTAGTTAATAGTGCAGCTCAAAAGCATGGTGTTACTCACGTAACTCCTAGTGCTGTTGTTGACGCTGGTTCTGGTACTGGTTCTGCAAATATTGCATACACTTATGATAATGCTGGAGGCTCACCATATAGAGTGGGTATGAGCTTAGATGTAAGTGACTTTTTAATTTATAATAAGTTTGATATAACTGCAACTAAAAATGACTATACTTTAGAGTTTATAAATAACAAGGGTAATTGGGCTGGTAAAGATAATTCTAAAGTTCAAACAGATAATGTTGGTACTAATAATACCAATAGGAGAACGAGATGGTAAGATCTGCCTTCTCTTTAATTGAGTTAATTTTTGCTATAGTTGTTATTGGTATAGGTCTTATGAGTATGCCTTTGATAACTAGTGTAAATTCTGATTCAATGAAAGAGAACATCGTTCAAGAAGGTATATTTGCCGTTTCAACTCAAGTTGTAGAGTATAGCTCTTTCTCTTGGGATGAAAACTCAAGAGGACATGCTGGAAGTACTTACTCATCTGTTTTAGATGTGGCAACTGGTGATTCAGATTTTAGATGTATGAGTGATGGTAAAACTCCAGATGAGTACAGAGTGGGTCATGTTAAATCAAGTGCTAACCATAGACGATGTTACTCAGTAGGCGATGCAGATAGATCTGAAACTCCTATTGGGCTTGAAGCTGGTGCTGGTAAAAATGCAGATATAGATGATGCAAATGGTGCTGCAGGAACTCCATTTACTGGCACTGTTACAAGTAGTAGAGGATATAAGTATCAATATAAAGCTGCTCTAGCTGTTAAGTATGTTAGTGATAAATTTGCAAGTGGTAATACAGTTATCCTTGGAACTGGTAAAGCTGGAACAGATACGAATTTGAAGTTAATAGAGATAACTTTAACTTATCAAAATCCTGAAAATACAGCTGAGTGGCTTCCAATAACGACACTAAGAACATATAGTGCTAATATTGGTGAAGTACCACAATACGCTTATAGGAATTTTTAATGAAAAGAGCTTTTACACTTTTAGAAGTAGTTATAGTTATTGTTATAATGGGGATAATGTCTAAGTTTGGTGCTGAAATGATGATGCAAGCTTATGAAAATTATCTTTTTTCAACCTACCAAAACCGTTTACAAGTAAACTCTGAAGCAGCTTTAGTTCAGATAACAAATAGATTGCAACACCGTATTAAAGCTTCAACTATTGCTCGTAAGAGTGCTGCAGATTATATTGCTGTGGGACAAGCTAGTGGTACTGATTATAAAGTTTTAGAGTGGATAGGAAAAGATATTGGTGGTTGGTATGGCATAAATAATGGTGCTGGATTTAACCAACCTACATGGAGTGGTGTTATAGACCTAGATGGCTCATCAGCGACAAAACTTATATCACCTATGACAAATGGAACAAATGTAGATAACATAGTAAAACGTGAGAGTGCAAGTAGCGTTTCAAACACTTACTCAATATTTTTTGTAGATGATACTTTAAATATAGATACTTTTGGATGGAATGGTAAAGTTACTTCTCAGCAAAACGTAGCAGCCCATAGGGTTAAAATAAAGGGTAACGTTATAACGTCAGCTACTGGTACAAACTTTTCAAGAGTTAGTGAGTATTATAATCTAGCTTACACAGCTTTTGCAGTAGTTGTTGATGATCCAAATGTTGGTGATTTGAGTTTGTACTATAACTATCAGCCATGGAATGGACAGACTTATTCTGATGGAAAAAAAGCTCTTTTAATGCAAAATGTTGATAGTTTTAAGTTTGTAGCTACTGGTGATATGTTAAAAGTTCAAGTTTGTGTTGATGATACAAATAGTTTTTCAGGGGGGGAGTACGCAGTATGCAAAGAAAAAACAGTATATTAAACCGCTCTGGTTTTGCCATGATTATGGCGATAGTTGTTATTGTTATTATAACTAGTATAATGGGTTTAACTATATCTTTATCATCAGGTGCAAAAAAGCGTGTAACTAATGATTTTTTAAGTGAACAAGCGATTTTACTTGCTAAGGGTGCAAATGAGATGGCTCTTTTAGCAATAAGTGGGGTTGATCATACTGGTGCTAAATGTTTAAATCATATAGATATGGTTTATCCTGACAATAAAAATCCTATATTTAAGATAGATGTAGATATAAGGTATATCGCTATACCTGGTGGAGAGTTTTCTAATGCTTGTAAGTTTTACACCAGTACTGGTGCTGGTGCTGATGCTTTAACAACATTAGAGTCAGATGGTGGTGTGTTTATAGATATAAGTGTTACAACCGATCCAGGTTTAAGTATAGGTGAGTCTATAAGACATGTTAGACGAACAATTCAAAAGTTATAGTGCATAATAAAGAAAAATTATCTAAAATTATATCTTTTGTAAAAGAGCATCATGTTCTAACATTAGCAACATCTTTAGATAATCTGGTGCAGTGTTCAAGTGCATTTTATGTATATAATGAGAAAGAAAACTATTTTATAATCGCTGGAGATTATAAAAGTGAACATATTGAAAATGTTCAAAAAAACTCTTTAGTTGCTGTAAATATAGTGTTAGAAACAAAAGAGATTGGTAAGATTGAGGGTTTACAAGTTAAAGCTTCAATCTCATTAAGTAAAAACAGTTGTGATAAAGATTTATATCTTAAGTCTTATCCATATGCAAAAATTATGAAACCAGTTTTGTGGAAGATTCAACCTTTAGAGATGAAATTAACACAAAATAAGCTAGGTTTTGGTAAAAAAATTATATTGGTAATCGATTCAAAGGATTAGTTATGAAAAAAACAGCATTTACCATGCTAGAGTTAGTAATTATTATTGTTGTTGTTGGTGTTATAGCTGCTTTTTCTATGCCTAACACTAAGGGTACAGACTTAGCAAATGCCTCAAAACAAGTTATAGATCATCTAAGATACACACAACATCTAGCTATGATTTCTAATAAATATAGTGGCTCAGATGTAATATGGTTTCATCAAAATTGGCAAATACGCTTTTTCCATGCTGGATCAAAAAATACCTACGCAATTTTTAATGACTTAGATAAAGATGGTGATGTTGATGCTAATGAGGTTGTTGAAGATGCAGCTACAAATAAAATCCTTGGTTATCAAAGTGCCTCTTCTTCATTTGCAAATAGTTCAAAATTGATGAACTTAAGTAAGAAATATGATATTAAAAATATTGTTATTACTTATACTAATGCGAGTTGCGTTGGTAAAAATTCTATAGTTTTTGATTATTACGGAAGACCTTATTGTGATGCACAAGATTTATCTTCGATGACTGGTGCTACAATTACTATAACAGATAACGATGCTGAGAGTGTAAGCATGAGTGTTGAAAATGAAACAGGATATGTACACTATAATTAAACATATGTTTCACTACTTTCCACATAAAACCTAGTTCCCACGCCTAGCTTGGGAATTTATATTTATATGTAACTACATAGCAACTGATGTCTGCAAATTCTTCAATTTTATCTTCTTCTTTACGAATTATTATTTATTTGTGATAAATAATTTTTCTTATTAACTTCTTAAAATATTATATTATCTTATATATCAAAACAATAAAATGTTATACTGTTTATATTAGTGTTCAAAGGTTATAAATCAGATACAGGTGGAGATTATGTATGATTTTAAAACTTTTCAAGAGGTGATTACTTATATTGATCAAAATATAAATAATCAAAATTATCTTAGTTATTGCGAAGATGAAAAATGGAAAACTTTTTCATCTTTAGAATTTACTTCAAACGTTAAAAAACTATCAAGAGCCTTAAGTGATGCTGGAGTTAAAAAGGATGATACCTTTGCTATAGTTTCAGACTCATCACCTATGTGGCTTATGTTAGATTACGCTTTACAACTACTTGGTGCGATTAGTGTACCTATATTTGCAAATATCTCATCTAAAAATCTTACTTTTGAGATTGAAGATGCAAATATATCTTATATATATATTGCCTCACAAGAAAAGTATGAACAATTAGATTCATACCTTTCTAAGATGAAGTTAGTTTTAACTCATAATGTAATTAGAAAATCTCAAAGATGTAAAGAATTTTTTCCATTTTTTGAGTATGCTCCTGAATTAGAAGAGTATGAAGAGATAAATGAAGATGATATAGCAACTATTATATATACATCAGGTTCTACAGGTATTCCTAAGGGTGTTGAACTAACTCACAAAAATATAATATCGCAAATCTACGATACAGCAGAAGTTTATGATGTTAACTCTAATGATGTAGCTTTAAGTTTTTTACCTTTAGCTCATATCTTTGAGAGAATGGTTATGTCTTACTATTTGGTTCAGGGCGTTAGCATATATTTTGCTTATGATGTTAAAAAAGTACCAAACTTACTTAAAGAGATTAATCCTAGTTTAATGAGTGTTGTTCCAAGACTTCTTGAAAAGATTGATATTGCAATGCATCAAAAAGCTATGGAAAACAGTTTTCACAAAAAACTTATAGCAATTGCTGCTTTTAAATATCTAAAAATTGGTGTAAATAAAAACTCATATCTATATAAGTTTTTTGACAAACTTGTTTTTTCAAAGCTCAGATTAGCATTTGGAAAAAATATGAGAATGTTGATTTGTGGTGGGGCACCATTAGCACTAAATACAGAGATGTTTTTTAAAAATATAGGTATGTGTATATACCAAGGTTATGGTTTAACTGAAACATCACCAGTGATAGCGGCAAACTCAATGCAGTTTAACAAAATAGGAACTGTAGGATTGCCTTTTAAAAGTGTTAGTGTCAAAGTAGCAAACAACTCCGAACTCTTAGTTAAGGGTGTAAATGTTTTTAAAAAGTATCATAATCTAGATTTAGATGTATTTGATGAGGATGGTTGGTTTCACACAGGAGATTTAGCCTCAATAGACAATGATGGTTTTATAAGCATAGAGGGAAGATTAAAAGATATCTTTAAAACTTCTAATGCAAAATTTGTAAGTGCAATACATATTGAGCAACTTTTAACACAAAATCGTTGGATTGACTACAGTGTGATAGTTGCTGACAATAAAAAATATGTTAGTGCATTAATATTTTTAGATCCTATATTTTTACAAAATTATGCTCAGAAACATGGTTTAGGCGATAAAAGCTTTGAGGAGTTAGTAGAGTTAAAAAGGGTGAAAAAACATATTGATGAGATTATTGAGCGTATTAATGCTCAGACAAATCATTGGGAAGCGATAATTAAATATAAACTTGTTGTTGATATCCCAACTATTGAGAGTGGAATACTAACACCATCTATGAAAGTATCGCGTAAGAGAGTATATAAAATATATGAAAATGATATAGAAAAACTATATATTGGAGGTGAGTCGTGAAAGATAGAATAGCAATTATTGATGGGATTAGAACTCCCATTGCCAAGGCTGGGGGTAAACTTAAAGGTGTACAAGCAGAAACTTTAGGTTCTCATGTTGTAAGAGAACTCTTACAAAGAAATGTACTAGATAAAAGTGATATTAACGAGCTTATAGTTGGTAATGTATCGCAACCTGGACACGCAGCAAATATAGCTAGGGTTATAGCATTAAAAGCAGGTTTGGGTGAAGATATGATAGCTTACACGGTTCATAGAAACTGTGCATCAGGAATGGAAGCCATAACAAGTGCAAGCGATAAGATATATTCAAATAATGGTGGAATATATGTATGTGCAGGAGTGGAATCTATGTCAAATATACCACTTTTATATTCACACAAGATGACATCACTTTTTGAATCTTTATTTAAAGCTAGAAGTGTTGGTGCTAAACTACAAACATTAACAAAATTTAGACCATCATTTTTAAAGCCAATAGTTGGATTGATGCAGGGTTTAACAGACCCATTAAGTGGTTTAATGATGGGCTCAACTGCAGAAGTTTTAGCTCAAGATTTTGGTATATCAAGAGATACACAAGATGAATACGCTTTAAGTTCACATAAAAAAGCTGCTAAAGCTCAAAGTGATGGCATCTTTGCACAAGAGATAGCTCCCATAATCTATAATAAGTCAAAAATAATGTTAGATGATGATGGGATAAGAGCTGAACAAACTATGCAAGCACTTGGTAAGTTAAAACCATTTTTTGATAGAAAAAATGGAACTGTAACTGCTGGTAATTCATCTCAAGTTTCAGACGCTGGTGCGGCAGTTATAATTATGAAAGAGTCACAAGCTAAAGAGATGGGCTTAGAGCCTTTAGGGTACTTGAGTTCATACACCTACGCTGCGCTTGATCCTATGAGAATGGGACTTGGTCCACTTTACTCAACTTCAAAATTATTTGATCAAGAAAAGCTTAGTTTAAAAGATATAGATTTGATAGAGTTAAATGAGGCATTTGCAGTTCAAGTACTAGCAAATATTAAGGCTTTTGAGTCAGACTCTTACGCTAAAGCACATCTAGGAAGATCTAAGGCTTTAGGTTCTATTGATGAAAATATATTAAATGTAAATGGTGGTGGTGTGGCTCTAGGGCATCCTGTTGGAATGACAGGTGTAAGACTAGTTATACATACATTAAAAGAGTTAAGAAGACGTGGTAAAAACAGAGGTTTAGCTACTCTTTGTATAGGTGGTGGTCAAGGTGCATCACTAGTTTTGGAGGTAGAGTAATGAGTGCTTTTAAATTAGAAAAAAATGGTATATATGCAGATTTAGTGTTTGATACTCCTTCTTTAGATGTAAATCTTCTAAGCTCAAAGGTATTGGAAGAGTTAAATACACTTTTAGATGAGTTGAAAAAAGATAATAATATAAAACTTATGTTTATAAAAAGTGCAAAGAAAGATGTTTTTATTGCTGGTGCAGATATAAGTGAGATAAAAGAGTTACGAGATGAAGATGCTGCTTATGAGATTGTAAGACGTGGTCAAATGATTATACGAAAAATCTCAACTTTACCATTTATTAGTGTAGCAGTTATAGATGGTGCAACTTTAGGTGGTGGTTTGGAGTTTGCTTTAAACTGTGATTATCGACTAGCAACTCAAAATGAAAAAACTAGTATTGGATTGCCTGAGGTTAATTTAGGTGTTTTACCTGGCTTTAGTGGTACACAAGTTATGAAAAATACTATAGGTACTCAAAAAGCTTTAGAGCTAATATTAGGTTCTAAACTTTTAAGTGGGGCAAAGGCTGAAAAGCTTAAACTTGTAGATTGGTGTGTACCTAAGGGTTATTTAGATTTTAAGATAAATTCTTTAAAAACTGAACTCTTAGATGCAAAACTAAAAGCAAAAATAGATGCTAAAAAGTATAAAAAAACTTTTTTTGAAAAATATTTATCAAATGTAATCTTTCATTTTGCACATAAAACAGTTATGCAAAAAACAAAAGGTAAGTATGAAGCTCCACTTAAAGTTATAACTCTTTTTAAAGAAACTCAAGGGATGAATATAGATGAGGCTTTATCTATGGAAGCTAGATATTTTGCACAGCTAAGTATAACTAGCACCTCTAAAAATCTTATTAATCTCTTTTTTATAAGTGAAGATCTTAAAAAAGATAGCGGAGTAGATGAAAATGTTGAAACTCTCAAGCTAAATAATACAGCTGTTATTGGTGCTGGGACTATGGGCGCTGGCATTGTATGGTTGTTAAGCAAAATTGATTTGAACGTAAGACTAAAAACAAGAGGATATAAACAAATTGCAGATGCATTTAAAGTTATAAATAAATCTTATGATGCAATTATGAAAAGAAGACGATTGACACAAAGAGAGGTTGATTTAAAAAAAGATCATATAACATTTGATACAGAGTTTAGAGGTTTTGAATATTGTGATTTGGCTATAGAAGCGATAGTTGAAAATGTTGAAGCTAAAAAAGATATATATAAAATTTTAGAAGATAAAATGGAGGATGAAGCAATTATAGCAACAAATACTTCCTCTTTATCTATTACTAATTTAGCTAAGGGTATGAAAAACCCTAGTAGATTTGTAGGGATGCACTTTTTTAATCCTGTTGCATTAATGCCATTGGTTGAGGTTATAGCAGGGGAAAAAACTTCACTAGAAACTATAGCTACTATTGTAAAATTGGCAAAAAAAGCTAAAAAAACGCCTATAGTTGTTGGTGATTGTGCTGGTTTTGTTGTAAATAGAATCTTATTACCATATATTAATGAATCAGCTAAATTGTTAGAAGAGGGTGCTGGGGTTAAAAATGTAGATTACATTATAGAAGATTTTGGTATGCCTATGGGACCTTTTACTTTAGCAGATACAGTAGGGCTTGATGTTGGTTTTAAGGTTGCATCAGTTTTAGAAGAAGCTTATGGCGAGAGAATGAAAGTTTCAACACTTTTAAAATCTGCATATAATGACTTAAATTTACTTGGTAAAAAAGGTAAAAAAGGTTTTTATGTTTATGAGGGTAAAGAGCAGATGTTAAACTCGCAAATAACTAATCTTATCCATTCTCATAAAGATTTTTCTGATCAAGAGATTATAGATAGAACAATGTTCATAATGATAAATGAAGCATCAAGAATCTTAGAAGAGGGTATGATAAAAAATGCTTCATACTTAGATATGGCTATGGTTATGGGAACTGGTTTTCCTCCATTTAGAGGTGGAATACTTAGATATGCAGACTCTTTAGGTATAGAGAAAGTTTACTCAACTCTTAAAAAACTTGAAGATAATTATGGTAGTAGGTTCGCCCCAAGTGAACTTATAGTTAGTATGTTTAATGATAGTAAAAACTTTTACGAGGAGTAGGTTATGACTTTACTTATAGTAACTTTAATTGTTTCACTTTTTGCACTTTGGTATAAGGGTGCAAAAATGATTATATGGTACCCAATATTGGGTATTTTACTTTTTGTGTCTTTTGATTTGGGATTTATATCTTTAGTTGTTTTTGCACTTTTTGGTGCTTTGTTTATAGTTAAAGATTTAAGAAAAAAGTATATCTCAAAAAATATACTAAATTTAATTACAAAGTTAAAACTTTTACCAACTATATCTGATACTGAAAAGATGGCTTTAAGAGCTGGTGATGTTTGGATTGATGGTGAATTTTTTAAGGGTGACTTGGATTTTGAATATATTATGAATGAATCCTACCCATCACTTAGCGATGAAGAGGAGGAGTTTTTAAACACTAAAGTTGATGAAGTATGTGCAATGAGTAGTGATTTTAAAATCTTCAGTGAAAGAGATTTAAGCAAAGAGACTTGGCAGTTTTTAAAAGATGAAAAGTTCTTTGGTATGATAATCCCAAAAGAGTATGGTGGACTTGGCTTTTCAGCTCTAGGACATAGTGCAGCTATTCAAAAATTAGCTACACATTCACAAGTTTTAGCTATTACAACTATGGTTCCAAACTCACTTGGGCCAGCAGAGTTACTTCTACATTATGGAACACAAGAGCAAAGGGATCATTATCTACCTAGATTAGCAGATGGACGAGATATCCCATGTTTTGCTTTAACAGAGCCTTTAGCTGGTAGTGATGCTACATCTATAAGAGCTAATGGTGTGCTCTTCAAAGATGGTGATGAGATTAAAATTAAACTTAATTTTGAAAAAAGATATATCACTTTAGGAGCTATAGCAACACTTATTGGTTTAGCTTTTCATTTAAGAGATCCTGAACATATTTTAGGTGATAGTGTTGAGTTGGGTATAACTTGTGCACTAATAGATTCTAAACTTGATGGTGTAATACAAGGTGTTAGACATGATCCACTTGGAGTTCCTTTTATAAATTCACCATTAAAAGGTGAAGATGTTGTTATAGGCATCGGAGATGTTATTGGAGCAAAAAGTGGAGTTGGTCAAGGTTGGAAAATGCTTATGGAATCTTTATCTGTTGGTAGAGGTATCTCTTTACCATCTACAAGTACAGGTGGAGTTAAATTAAGCAACGTAGTTGCAAGTTCATACTCAACCATACGTGAGCAGTTTGGAGTTAGCATAAGTGCTTTTGAAGGTGTTCAAGATGCTTTAGCAAATCTTGCAAGTTCAACATATATGTTAGATGCGGCTAGAATCTTTACTATTGGTGCTATAGATAGTGGTAAAAAGCCAGCAGTTATAAATGCAGTTATGAAGTACCACTCAACTGAGATGTTTAGAAAAAGTGTAAATGATGCTATGGATGTTGTGGGTGGCGCTGGTATATCTTTGGGTGAAAAAAATCTTTTAGGTAATGCTTATATGGGCGCTCCAATCGCTATTACAGTTGAGGGTGCAAACATTATGACTAGAACACTTATACAGTTTGGTCAAGGTGTAATTAGATGTCATCCTTATGCGTATAAAGAGATAGAAGCTATAGAGCAACAAGATTTAGACTCATTTGATGAAAACTTTTTTACACATATAGGTTTTACTTTTTCAAATAGTATTAGAGCTTTTGTTCTTAGTCTAAGTAGAGGTAATGTTTATCAACCAGCTACAAGTGGTGTCTCAAATAGATATGAGAGAGGTTTAGCTTGGTCAAGTGCAATATTTGCTTTTTTAACTGATGTTGTTATGGGTATATTTGGTGGTAAACTAAAACAACGTGAGATGTTAAGTAGTAGATTTGCAGATATACTCTCAAATATGTATCTATTAAGTGCAACAATTAGACGCTTTGAGCATGAGGGTAGAAAAAAAGAGGATGAGGTTTTTGTAAAATATATAGGAGATACTTTACTATATAAAATTCAAATATCTTATGAAGAGATTTTTGCAAACCTTTTTGAAAATAGATTTGCAAATGCAATGCTTTTACCTCTAAGACTTTTTATAAAAATAAATCCACTTAGTTTTAATGGAAGTGATGAAGATGCAAAAGAGATAGTTTCAAGTATGGTAAAAGATACTAGTTTAAGAGATAGACTTAGTGATGGGGTGTTTAAAAGTAAAAGATATAAAGAGATAGATGAAACTTTTAAACTTCACCTAAAGGCTTCAAATATAGTAAGAAAGATTAAAAAAGCTATCCGTGCAAAGGTTTTAGAGAAAAAAGCTATTTATTTACTTGTAGATATTGCTTTAGAAAAAGGTGTGATTGAGAAAGATGAGTTTATAACTTTAAGTGCAGCTATAAAAGCAAAAGATGAGTTAGTTCAAGTAGATAGTTTCACAATGGAAGATTATAAAAATAGAGTTTCATAGGAATTAAGATGAGTAATGTTCTTTTTGGAAGTTCAAGTGTTATTTTAAACTTAGTTGAAAAAATGATTGAACTTAATATTACAACTGATGGAATGGAAAAACTAGATAAAGATACACCATATCTTTATTGTATAAACCATTTTACTAGAATGGAAACTTTTATTATGCCTTATATTTTTTATAAATTAAGGGGATTTAAGGTTAGAAGTTTAGCTGATCACTCTGTTTTTGTAGGATCTCTTGGTAGATATATGAGCTCTTTAGGAGCAGTATCTACTAAAGATAAAAATAGAGATGAAATTATAATAAAAAATCTTATGTTAAATGAAAGTTCTTGGATTATATATCCAGAAGGGCAGATGGTAAAAAACAAAAAGATTTTAAAAACACAAGATGGTTTTGAGTTTGATGTTGATGGTGAACGTGGTCACGTTTTTACTGGTTCTGCTGTATATGCTTTAAAAAGTGAATTAGAAAAAGGTAGATATTTAAAACTTAGATCAGATGGTTTAGTTAGTGAATTAAGAGAGTTTGAAAAACATTATAACTTTGAACCAGATAAAGAGATGTCATACCTAAATACAAAAATTATACCAGTAAACATAAGTTACTCCCCAATTAGAAGTGGAAATAACTCCATAAAAGATGTTTTAGATTCTATGATTAACTATAGCTCATCTTCACTTGATGAGGAGCTAGATATAGAGTCAAACCTTCTTCTAAACTCTCATATGCACATCTCCTTTGCAGATGAAATTGATATAAATGAGTATATATACTCTTATAAAAAACCTTCTATGTCTGATCAAGATATTATTGATTATGGGAAGTCTAAACTTACTACTATTGTTATGGATAAAGTTTATCAAAATGTTTTAATAAGCTTTGACCATATCTTTGCTTTATGTTTACAGTATTATAAAAGTGATAGTTTTGAACTATCTGAATTTAAAGTTAGTATGTATTTAGTAAGTCGTGAAATTTTGGCTTTAGATATATATAAGTTAAATCCATCTTTACATGAAAAAATGTTTAAGTTGATAAATTATGAAAAATATATTGCTTTTGATGATATATTTTCTGTAGCTTTAAAAAATAAAGTTATACAAAAAATAGATAAAAATAGATACTCAATAGATAGAGATGAACTTGAGAATGAGTACACATTTCATACTATACGGGTAAAAAATATTTTGAAAGTTTTACTAAATGAAGTTTTTATTTTAGAAAACCTTACAGATATTGTAAAATCAACTTTAAATAAAAGTATAAAAGATATTAAAATTGATAGTTTTTTTGCTATATATAACAGAGACTTAAAACGTTTTAAAAATAATTACCATAAATACTACTCTGTTTTAGACTCAAAATCTATAGAGGTTGGAAAACCAAGAGTTTGGTTTAACGATAGATATACAAAGGGTATAGTTGTATCTCATGGCTTTAAATCTTCACCATTAGAGGTTAAGTACTTATGTGAATTTTTTCATCAAAATGGTTTTAATGTTTATGCTGTTAGGTTAGAGGGACATGGTACCTTGTGTGAGGATTTAAAAGATAGAACTTACAATGAGTGGATAGATAGTTTTGATAGAGGTTTTAGTGCTATTAGTGCCTTCCATAGTGAGGTGTACTTGTGTGGTTTCTCTACAGGTGGACTTTTAGCATTACTTAGCTCTACTAAAAAGGATTATGATTTTAAAGCTATTATCTCTATAAATACAGCAATAGCTTTGCAAGATATTAGAATTAAATATATGGTTCCAACAGTAAGCGCAATATCTAGTTTTTTAGCTTTGTTTGACACTGGTCTTGATTATGTTATAAGTGAGCCAGAAAATCCACATATAAATTATAAAAAATCGTATATTACCTCAGTTAATGAACTTGGAAAGTTAATAGAGTTATGTAACGATAATTTAGAAAAAGTAAAAACTCCAACACTGATTATACAAGGTGATGAAGATAGTGTAGTTAATCCACAAAGTGCAAAAATCATATACGATAAAATATCTAGTGAGATAAAAGAGATAAGTATGATAAAAGCTAAAAACCATGTGATTTTAACAACTGATCAAAGATTTGAAGTTTTTGACGCTATTAAAAAGTTTTTAAAACTTTAAATATTTAACCTTACGCACTTTTTTAGCTTTAGTGCGTAGCATTAGGTAATATGTTATAATACCTTTAAAAAATATAGGTACTTCAATTTAATGCTCACATCTTTTGAAAATGATTTATTGCAAGATAAATCTAAACTACTAACAGAAATCTACCTAGAACTTCAAAAACATTATGAAGATAAATATGGCGATAATACTGTCGTATTTATTGAGATAGGTACATTTTTTGAGGTGTATGAGGTAAATAATGATGAGATGCAACTTGGAAAAGCTAAAGAGTTAGCTGAACTTTTAAATATCCAACTTACTAAAAAAAATAAAAATATCCAAGAAAACTCTGTTAAAAATCCTCTTTTGGCAGGAGTACCTGCTGTAAGTTTTGATAGATATCTAAACAGACTAATCCAAGAGGAAAAGTACACAATCATTGTGGTTAGACAAAAAGGTGTTCCTCCCAAAGTTTCAAGATATGTAGCTCAAGTTATATCCCCTGGTACAAATTTTGATCACAATATAAAAAAAGAGGAGAACTATATAGTCTCCCTTTTAATAGATAAAGTTAAAGATATATATACAGTTGGATACGCAGCTTTAGATGTTACTACAGGTAAAAGTATAGTTTACTCTAGTTATGGAACAAGTGAAGATAACTCTTATGGTCTTGATGAAGTTTTTAATCTTTTAAATATTTACAATACTAGTGAGGTGGTTTTAACTTTTAGTGATAGTGTTGATGATCAAAAAGAGCTTATAAGATACTTGGAGATACCAGAACACTACACATACTCTTTAAATCATGAAAGACCAAAAATATCTTATCAAAATGAACTTTTTGAAAAAGTTTATGAGATACGCTCACTTTTAAGCCCAATTGAACATCTTGATTTGGAAAGATTACCTAGTGTTAGTGAGTCTTTAGCAATACTTATACATTTTGTAATAGAGCATGATGCTCATATAGTTCAAAGACTTTTTAGACCAACTCTTATAGACAATTCCCGTTTTATGTATCTTGGAAATAATGCACTAGAGCAACTAGGCGTTATATCTAAGGATAAAGAGGAGTTTACACTTTTAAAGTTTTTAGATAAAAGCTCAACTGCGCTTGGAAAGAGACTTTTAAAAGAGAGACTATTAAATCCTATTATTGATAGTAAAGAGTTGCAAAGACGCTATGATTTAAGTGCAAGAGTTAACTCTCATACACGATTTTTAGATGAAACTCTTAGAGGAATTTATGATTTAGAAAGATTAGGGCGTAGAGTTAAGTTAGCTAAATTACACCCTTTTGAGGTAAATTATATATATGACTCTATGCAAAGTGTTATGGAACTTATGGAGTATGTTAAAAAGTATAAGATAGTAAAAACACCGTTTAGTATAAATGAAGTTGATGAGTTTGTAAAAGATATAGATAGAAGTTTTGATTTAGATGTTTCAAGACGATTCACCCTAGTAAGTGTAGATGAAAACTTTTTAAAAAGGGGAATGGACTCTAGTGTAGATGCTTTAGTTGATCAAAACAATAAATATCTTCATAACTTCTCTTTAATTATTTTAGAGATTGAAAAGATTATAAAAGTAAAAATTGCTTCTGGAAACTCTATGGTCTCTTTGGGTGTTTTAGAGAAAGAGGGTTACTTTATATCTTTAAGTAAAAACCGTTACTCAATGATAGAGAAAGAGCTTCAAGCGTTTAACTTAACTATTGATAATGAAAATATTAATTATCACTCTTTTCACATAAAGAAACTTACAAATTCTGTAAAAATTACATCAGATTTTATGGATGAAATCTCAGATAAAATTATGAGAAATAAAACTAAAATAGTAGCTTTAGTAAAAGAAAGATTTGTAAAAATATTAGAGACTTATGACAGAAGATATAGTGTACTTTTCGATAGAATTATACATTATATTGCAGATTTGGATGTTGCAGTTTCAAGCTCAAAAGTCGCACAAATGTATAATCTTAGTAGACCCCAAATAGTTGAGGTAAAAGATGATGAAAACTTTTTACAAATAATGCAGCTAAGACATCCATTGATAGAGATACAAGAACAATCAGGTATATATGTTCCAAATGATATAGTTATGGGAAATCGTGACTATATGGATGTTCCATACCCAGATACTGTAATGCTAGATGTTAGAGTTCATGATTCACATGATATAAATGGTGTACTTTTATATGGTATAAATTCATCAGGAAAATCATCTTTAATGAAAAGTATAGGTTTAAGTGTATTGATGGCACAAAGTGGTTTTTATGTAAGTGCTTCAAGTATGAAATTTTCTTTATTTGAGTCTATATTTACACGCATAGTTTCTAAAGATTCATTAGCTAAAGGATTATCAACTTTTGCAGTTGAGATGCTAGAGTTAAAAAATATTTTTAATCGCTCAAACACTAAATCTTTAGTTCTTGGAGATGAGATATCTCATGGAACAGAAACACTCTCTGGAGTTTCTATAGTTGCAAGCTCTATTATAAAACTTCACAAATTGCGATCAATATTTTTATTTGCAACACATCTACATCAGTTAAGTACAATGGATGAGGTTGTAAAACTTAAACATGTTGTTGATTTGCACCTAAGTGTTGAGTATGATGAAGATAAAGATACTTTAGTGTTTAATAGAAAGCTTCAATCGGGAAGTGGTTCAAGTGTGTATGGTTTGGAGTTTGCAAAATCATTACATATGGATACTGAATTTTTAGAAACAGCTAACAGAATTAGAAAACGATTATCTAATGATTTTGATGAATTAGATCTTCTAGTAAAAAAGAAAACCTCAAAATATAATAAAGATCTATATATTACAAAATGTGTAATTTGTGGAGACAAAGCTGATGATGTTCACCATATAAATGAACAAGCACTTTCAAATAAAGATGGTTTTATTGGACACTTTCATCAAGATAACAAGCATAATTTAGTACCATTATGCAAAGAGCATCATCGGGACATACATGAGGGTAAAATCTTAGTTAAAGGTTTTGTGATGACATCAAATGGGCTAGAGTTGGATTTTGAAAAAAATCTAAAAAAAGATAAAATCGTAGAATTAGATGAGTTAGAGATAAACGATGAAGATGATTCATCTTCTAGCATAGATATGGATTTTTAAAAGGATAATTATGAAAAAAACTTTACTTAGTGTTGTTGCTATTGCAACTATATTTACAGCTTGTACACAAGAGCAACAAAATAAATTTGGTCGTAATATACAAAACTGGACTGGTACAAATGGTGTGCTAGATATATACATGGGTGAAAAACTTGTACAAAGATATATAAAAGTTGATCGTATCTCAACTGCTACTTCTGCTCAGGGTGAAAGTGCTGGTAAATATCGTTATGGTTATGGAATTTTAGATAAAAATCAAAATTATAAGGTAGATGAGGGTGAGAAAAAAATATATTTTGAAATATCTGATTATGCTACGCCTTATGTTTTTTATGGTTCACCAAATTAATGGATGTAATAGAACTTTTTATAAAGCTTCTTGAATCTAAAAGTGAAACTCCATCTGATGGAGGTTTGCTAGATTTTGTGAGTGAGTACCTTGAGGGTTTTGAATCTAAGCGTATAGATGTAAATGGCGTAAAAAATCTTTTTATATATAAAAAATTTGGAAGTTCAGATGAACATTTATGTTTTGCTGGACATGTAGATGTAGTTCCATCAGGTGATGCTTGGGATAGCGATCCATATAAAGTTAAAATAGATGGTGATACTATATATGCTCGTGGAACTCAAGATATGAAAAGTGGTGTTGCAGCCTTTACTCAAGCTCTAAAAGAGACAAAAAACTTTGATGGGATTCTCTCTATACTTTTAACCTCTGATGAAGAAGGTGAAGCCAAATATGGAACTTTAGAGGTACTGAAGTATCTAAAAGAGGTAGATATGATACCTACGTCTTGTATAGTTGCTGAACCAACTTGTGAAAAAGTATTTGGTGATGCAATAAAAGTTGGAAGACGTGGATCTATAAATGGTGTTATTGTGCTAAAAGGTAAACAAGGACATGCTGCTTATCCTGAAAAAGCGATAAATCCAGTAAATCTTATAGCCCACATTCTACCAAAGATTGCTGGATATAAGCTAGATAATGGTGATAAATACTTTAGTTCTTCAACTTTTGTAATTACAGATATTAGAGCAGGAATGGAAGTTACAAATGTAACACCAGGTAGTTTAAAAATGATGTTTAATGTAAGAAACTCTACAAATACTGATCAAAAAAGTATTAAAAATTTTATAGAGTTTCATTTTAAAGATTTAGATTACAGTTTAGAACTTTCTCAAAGTGCTTATCCTTTTGTTACTGATGCTAAAACAAAAATAGTAAAAAAGTTAGATGAGTCTATAAATAGAGTTATGGGAATTAAAACAAAGCACTCAACAGCAGGTGGTACATCTGATGCTAGATATATTGCACCATGTGGTGTTGATGTGGTAGAGTTTGGTGTTGTAAATGATTCTATACATGCTCCAAATGAAAATACTAAATTATCTTATATTAAAAATCTAAAAAGTGTTTTTTTAGATTTGATTGAGAACTATAATAAAAACTAATTTAGAGTAACTTTTTTTCTTAAAAAATGCTATTTATTTATATTAGTTTAATTTTTAAGTTTAATAGGTATTAATTATAGGTTTATGT
>WFNF01000137.1 GCA_015488775.1 Helicobacteraceae bacterium | reverse complement strand
GTGTTGTAATAAGTATAGTACCCTCTAAAGCAGGAAATGCCTCCGTTTCAATCCCCTAGAAATCGGGTCAGTGTTGTAATCCTATTAGCCCCCTATTTTAGGGGGTTTGGATTCTTAAAGAAAACTTAGTCAAAAAAATGAACAATTATAAATCAAAAAACTAGTAAAATTATACATATTTTTTCTTTTTTTTATCTTAAACCCAAATTATGCAGTAGGGAACAACAAGTAGCGTCTATGTTTATGCATAAGGGATGTTTCCCCTCGTTCCATCCTCTCCGAGGTGGAATGCATACAAGAATTCAAACTACCAAAATCTCTCAACTTTAACACTTGACACTACTTCTTCATATTTAAATATTTTAATCTGTTTTAGCTTAGGTAGGCATTCCACCTCAGGAGAGGATGGAACGAGTCGTGAAATTTAGTTTAAAAAGTTAAAAAACCTAAACAGCCTCAACATAAACACCACCCTTACTAGAGTAGGTAAACTTTCTGGCTTTTAGGTTTTTACCAGTTAGTTCGTACATCCAAAAACCCTCTCTATCTTTCATGGTTGCACTTCCTGCACAATATAGTGGGATTTTATCTTCCCTTTTTAGATGGTAGGTTTTATGTATGTGTCCAAACATAATGGCACCGTTTTTTACTTGATCACAAACTTTTAAAAACTCGTTTGCATTTTTTAGGCCATGTAGTTTTTTATCTGGGGTGTTGTTGCTTAGTCTTGGTGCGTAGTGGGTTATGATCATTATAAATCTATCTTTTACTTTTTTATCTTTTAGTATGGCATCTAAAGAGTCTAGTTGTTTTTTAGATATAACTCCACTTGAGTTCCATGGGGAGATGTTTGCTTTTGCGCTGTTTATAGCTACAACTGCAAGATTATCTTCAACTAGTCTAACTAAAGGCCAAGTTCTATCTGTAACGTACTTAGGCATATCGCTAAAAAGTATATCTTTAAAATATTTTTCAAAAAGATTATGACTTTTTTTTGTATTTACATATATATCGTGGTTTCCAGGAACACTTACATAGTCTCTAGGGGAGCTTAAAAGGGGTTTTATACTTTGTATTGCACTCTTAAACTCTGAGTCTAAACCCAAAGCTGTGTAGTCACCTGTGTTGATCACTAAGTCTATGTTGTGCTCTTTTTTAAACCTTATGATGGCATCTATCTTTTTTTGATTTTCGTTAAAAAGTTTTTTACGGTGTAGGTGCAGATTTAGTGCACCTATAAAGCGTTTTGAGAGTAGATTTGTTTTGTTTGAGATAGAGTTTTCACTACTAAAGTGCAAGTCACTTATGTGTAAAATCTTTAAGGTATCACTTTTCACTTTAACTACAACAAACCTTGTATAGTATGAAGAGAACTAGCTACAGGCTCAACCCAAGCTAAATCATAGGCTTTAGAAACTATAAAGATAGTAAAAAAACTATATAAAGATAAAAGTCCATAAGCTTTTTTCTTACCCATACCATTACCAAAATAAAAGATAAAAAATGCACCAATAGTTAAAAACAGTAGTAACAATCTTAACTCAACTACATCACTAACAACATTTGCTGGGATATGTATAGTTCCATTAAAGATTGTATATAAAAACAGTGGTAAACCTAGTGCAAAACAGATATCAAATATATTGCTACCTAAAGCGTTTGAAACTGCGTCATCATAGTTACCTTTTTTAGCATCTTTCATAGATAAAATAGTATCTGGAACACTACTAGCAGCAGCAACAATTATAACAGCAACAAAGTAACTTGCTATACCAATCTCAGAAGCAAAAATTTCAGCAGCTTCAACTAAAAAGTAACAAGCAACAGCAATTATAATAGTTGAAACAGCAAGTAAAAACCATGAGTTAGTATTAGTAAACTTGTTTTGACCTATGATCAAAGTCTCTAAATCAAGTTTAAATGCAGCCATAAGTCTACTTTCATTTTCACCATCATCTTCATCTTCATCCTCATCATCTTGCTCATCCACTTCAGGATTATTTCTAATAGAAAAAAGCATATAACCAGCGTAACCAACATATAAAAGCATAAGCATCATACCGTGCCACCACTCTAGTGTATCTCCAATTGTAACTATTAAGATAAATTCAGCAGCAATTAACATCAAACCATCTCTTAATATAACTTTTTTAGAAACATTAATTGAGCTAAGTTTAAACATCTTTAAAGCAACCAAGATACTAACAGCAGGGATAACCATAGTGTTAAAAACAGCACTACCAGCAGTAGTTCCTATACCACCTGCAAAACCTGTTGTATCAGCATATATAAACAAAAACACAAATGTTACAAAAAGTTCAGGCATTGAACTTCCTATAGCATTTATAGTAGCACCCTTTACACCATCAGTCATATTACGACCTAAGTAGTCAGCAGCAGCCTCAAAGCCATCACAAGCTTTTGCAATAACATAAGTTGCAAAAACAACTAGTAGTAGAGATAATAAAATATCCATTTTTTTCCTTCTTATCTAGTTTTAAAATTGATATTACACACTTTATACACAAATATATAAGCTCAATTAAAATAATTGCGCAATTATACAATAATTAATATATTAATAATAGTTTCTATGTTAGATTACAAAACATTTTATTATATTAGGATTGAATAATGATTAGAAGACTACCAGTTTATTTATTACTTGATACATCTTACTCTATGGAGGGGGAAGCTTTACAAGCTGTTCAAAATGGTTTAGACTCACTTGTTACTGCACTTAGAAGAGATCCTCATGCACTTGAAACTGCTTATCTATCTGTTATAGAGTTTAACTCCTCTGCAACACAACTAGAGGAATTAAAAGAGCTAACTGAATTTCAAGTACCTACCTTAGTAACTAACGGTATGACATCTATGGGTGAAGCCTTAGAAGTTCTTGTTGAGTCGATTGAGAGAGAGGTTATGGCTGCTAATACTAGAGATTGGAGACCTATAGCTTTTCTTTTTACAGATGGTTTGGCTACTGATGACTTACGCAAGGGTATTAAAGCTCTAAAGAGGATAAAAATGGGGATGTTTGTTGCTTGTGCGGCAGGTCCACATGCTGAGATAAATGAGCTTAAAAAGATAACAGAAGCTATTGTAAAACTAGATGAAGCAGATTCTAACTCTATTGCAGCCTTTTTTAAGTGGGTATCTTCAAGTATATCTACAAGTAGTCAACAAGTTGATGCTGGAAAAGAATCAAATGGTTTTGGAGAGTTACCTCCACCACCACCAGAAGTAAATATTATAGATTTATCAAAACATTAAATTATAAGGACTAAAAGTATGAGTAGAAGATTACCAGTATATTTGTTGATAGATTCTAGTGGCTCAATGAATGGAGAACCAATTAACTCTGTTAATGAGGGTCTAAGAGCTTTAATGAATGCACTAAGACAAGATCCTTATGCACTAGAAACAGTACATATATCTTTAATAACTTTTGATAGAGAGATAAAAGAGATTTTTCCTTTAACATCTATAGAAGAGGTTCAACTAAACGACATTGTTCCTCCACCATCTGGTGCAACACATATGGGTGAAGCTTTAAAATACCTTTTAGAAAAGTATGATGAAGATATAACAAAAAAAGAGCAGGGTAAAGATGGAGATTTTTCCCCTATGCTTTTTATAATGACAGATGGAAAACCTTCAGATTTACAAGTGTTTGAAGAGATGGTTGAAAAAATTAAAAGCTATAACTTTGCTGCTATAGTTGGATGTGCGGCGGGTCCAAAAGCTAAAATGGACTTTTTAAAACAGTTTGCATCACCTGTTGTTTCTATGGAGTCAACAAACTCAAGTGCTTTTTCTGCCTTTTTTAAATGGGTTTCAGCTTCAATTGCTGCTGGAAACCAAAGTGGAGGTTTAGAAGCTGCTGGTACAAACCATCTTCCACCACCACCAGCTGAAATAAATATAGTGATGTAATGTGAGAAAGTTACCTATATTTTTTTTACTTGATGTATCTGAGTCGATGATAGGCGCACCACTAACTATGTTAGAGGAGGGGATGTCAAAAATAGTCTCAACTCTAAGAAGAGATCCAAGTGCCTTAGAAACTGTACATATATCTGTTATAGCCTTTGCAGGAAAAGCAGAAGTTATATCTCCACTAACAGACTTGGTAACATTTTACGCACCAAGACTTCCAATAGGTGGAGGAACATCTTTAGGAGCTGCCTTAGACCTACTAACAAAAGAGATAGATACTAAGATTGTAAAACAAACTAAAACAGTACAAGGTGACTGGAAACCTATAGTTTTTTTACTAACAGATGGGCAACCTACAGATAACCCAAAAAGATCTATGGATAGATGGATTGCTAACTATAAAGATAAAGTTACTCTAGTTGCTATAACTTTAGGTGATGGTGTAAGCAATGAAATTTTATTGAAACTTACCCCAAATGTTTTAAAGTATGAGGGAAAAAGCGAAGATGATTTCAAAAAGTTTATAGACTGGGTTTCTGAGTCTGTAAAAGTACAAAGCCAAAAAGCTGATCAAGGAAAGGGTAACTCACTTATAGATTTAACAAAATCTGGTGGAGATTTAAAAAAGATTACAGACCCTCATGATCAGTGTACAGATACTAACACCATAGTGCTAACTGGTAAGTGTCATAAACAAAAAAAACCTTATCTGATCAAGTACTCTAAAGAGTCTCAACTAAAATCTTTACAGAGATATACAAAGAGTAACTATAACTTAGAGGGTTGTTTTCCTGTTACACAAAGCTACTTTGATTGGTCATCTGCTGATCAGAAACAAGAGATAAATACAAATGAGCTAATTGGAACTCCTGGTTGCCCTTATTGTGGTGCATTATCTGCTATAGCAGTGTGTGGAAATTGTCAAAAGATAATGTGTATAGAGGGTGAGGGAGAGATAGATTGCCCTTGGTGCGATAAAACAAACAATTTTATCTTTTCAGAGGGTGATTTTGATATACAAAGAGGACAAGGCTAGTTGTGAAAAAAAAGAGGGAAGATTGGGCTTACTGGTATTGCGATGGGGTTATAAGTGAATATCTTGAAGAGAAACAATATAAAGATAACAAACTACCTGAATATATACAGCAAAAAATATTACAAAATGACAAAATAGAAGATGCAACAAAAACTATTAGAAAAGAGATTATGAGCCTTATAAATAATGAAATAGAGATTATGAGTTTAGATTTTAGCATTGTAAATGCTTCAGCAAACAAAGCTTTTGAAGCAAAAATTATAAACAGTGATGAGATTGAAATCAATATAACAGATGTAAAAAACTTAGAAAAGATAGATGGGTTAACTTTTGATCAAGACAAACAACTAGTCGTAGGTACTCCAAGTGTAGATGGAGATTTTACCTTAGAGATTGAAGCAACTCTTATAAGTGATAAATACTATGAAAAAAGAGTTAAAGGTAAGTGTAAGTTTAGCATTATTCCAGATCCAAAGTCTTTATGGAAAGAGATAGAACCAGAAAAAGATATACCATACCCAAAAGATCATAGTGATAATGATTACTTAATAACACCTACAGATGAAACTATCTTTTACGCATCAAAAAGGGGAAGATCTCACGCACATTATGGAACATATAGAGATGATGATGGTAAGATTTTAGCTCTTGAATCTTGGTCTGTTATAGCTGTTGCAGATGGAGCTGGAAGTTGTACACTCTCAAGAAGAGGTTCAAAAATTGCTGTTGATAATGTTGTAAATGCTCTAGAAACATTACTTAAACAAGAAGCAGAGGCACTAGAAGAGGCTTTTTTTAGCAAAAATCAAGATGAGATAGATAAAAAAATCAACAACACTATGATTTCAGCAACCTACACTGCAATAAAAGCGATAGAAGCAGAAGCAAAAGAGACAAACAACAAGCTAAAAGATTATTCAACTACTCTATTAGTTGCAGCGCATAAAAAAACCTCTAAGGGTCATCTTATACTAACGTTTTGGGTTGGTGATGGTGTTCTTGCTATATACAATAAAAACAGTTCTATAGAGTTGTTAGGTGAGCCAGATAGTGGAGAGTTTGCTGGGCAAACTAGATTTTTAGATTTAACAAATGCTTATGACTTAAAGAGAACTAGAATAAAATTGGTGGAAGATTTTACTGCATTAGTTTTAATGAGTGATGGAGTTTCAGACCCATTTTTTCAAACTGATAAAGATTTAAAAGATATTGCTTTATGGGATAAACTTTATGAAGAGATTGAAAAAATCATACAAAATGAAGATAAAGAAAAAGGCTCTTATGAGTTGATGAAATGGTTAGATTTTTGGTCAAAAGGCAACCATGACGACAGAACCATAGCCTTACTTCTTCCATCTTCTAAAAAAGATGAGTTTATTGAAGAAACCAAAGAAAAAGATAAAATTATTGAAAAAACCAAAGATAAAAAAGAGATAAATAAACCTGATAAAGATAATGAGCAGAGTGTAAAAGAGATAATTGCACATCAAGAGACTCAAGTTGAAGATGTCAAAAAGATTAAAAAAGAGCACCAAAAATCAAAATCAAAAAAAGATTAATATATGGCTGAGATTAAAACTATAACAAGTTCAACAGGTGAAGTGATAGAGTACTATGATGAGATAATTGGCTCTGGTGGTATGAAAGATGTGTATTTTTCTACAGACAAAAAAAAAGCTGTAGCCTTTTTTCGTGATAAACTAGACTCTGTAGCTATTGAGCGTCTAAAGATGATAACAGTTGAATACAAAGATGGTATCTTTGGAAATGAGCATGCCGATTATTGGAAACAACTGTTTTGTTGGCCACAAAGTACTGTTTTTGATGGGCAAAGACATGGTGTAGTTTTACCCGTATATGATGAACATTTTTTCTTTGAGTATGGTAGTGTCAATGATGACTTTTTAGGGATAAAAGGTTGTGAAAAAGAGGGTAAATGGTTTGCAGCACCAACAAATAGACTTTCAAGATTAGACCCAAGAGAGCGTGGAGATTGGAGAATGTACCTAAGGTTATGTTTAATGATTTCAAGAGCAACTAGACGTATGCACGCTGCTGGTTTAGCACACTCAGACCTTTCATATAAAAATGTACTTATATCACCTTCAACAGGTCATGCTTGTATGATAGATATTGATGGTTTAGTTGTACCTGGCAAGTATCCACCTGATGTAGTTGGAACTCCAGATTTTATAGCACCTGAAGTTGTTGAGACAACTCACTTAAATAAAAATGACCCACAAAGAATTTTACCTAGTAGATATACAGATAGACATGCTTTAGCTGTACTTATCTACCAATATCTACTTTTAAGACACCCTTTAAGAGGTCGTAAAATACATGACGATAGTGACCCTGCAAATGATGAAACACTTGCAATGGGTGAAAAAGCACTTTTTGTTGAGCATCCAACAGATAAATCTAACAAAACAGATCCAAGTGCAGGAAAGAAAACTGATCAGTTTTGGTTAGATACAGATAATCTTCCTTATACTATTACAGGACCTTATCTTTCTAAACTATTTGATCAAGCTTTTGTTGAGGGTTTACATAATCCATCAAAAAGACCAACAGCAGATGAGTGGGAGAGTGCTTTAATTAAAACAGTAGATTTAATACAACCTTGTGAAAACCCAAAATGTGATGCAAAATGGTACGCTTTTGACAATACACAAAAACCAGTTTGTCCATTTTGCAATACCTCTTATAATGGAGAACTACCTGTAATAAACTTATATTCAGATAGAGGTGGAAAAGGTAAGTTTATGCCTGATAATCATAGGCTAATGATTTATAAAGATCAATCTATATTTCCTTGGCACATAGATAGACATATAATCCCAAATGAGCGTCTAAAACCTCACGAAAACTCAAGAGTAGCTTACTGTATCTTTCATAACAATCAATGGTTACTAGTAAATGAAAAAGTACACAATATGTTTAAGTATAAAGAAGATGGAGAGTTAGAAGCTATAGAGATAGGAAAATCAATAGTTTTAGAAGATGATTTAAAGATATATATTAAAAATATACAATCACCTAGATTATTACTTGTTCAAATGGTTAAGGGTTAAAACCCTTAATCAATGTTCCAAAATACAGATTAGTTAAACTTATCTACAAAACCTTGTAAACCAGAGGTATAACCAGTTCCAACTGCTTTAAATCTCCAAGTACCATCTTTTTTATAGATTCTACCAAACTCTATAGCAATCTCTAAAGAGAAATCTTCATCCAAATCGTATTGTGCTATGTCTGTGTTAGTATCTAAATCATATATTCTTATAAAAGCATTACTAACTTGACCAAAGTTTTGAGCACGTGCTTGTGCTTCATCAATAGTAACAACAACAACTAACTCCTCTACAGAGCTATCTATCTTTTCTAAATTAACAAAAATACTTTCATCATCACCCTCACCCTCACCAGTTCTATTGTCACCTTGGTGAATAGTTGAGCCATCTGGAGACTTTAAGTTATTGTAAAACACAAAGAAAGAATCATTAGGTATTTTACCATTAGCACCTATCATAAATATAGAAGCATCTAAATCAAAATCTGCACCTGTATCACTCTCATTTGTGTCCCAACCTAAACCTATACCAAGGTTTCTAAGTGATGGAGCACTTTTAGATAAATCAATTCTTCCACCCTTGTTTAAACTAATTCCCATAAATTGTCCTTAATTAAAAAATTTAGACATCACTATAACTTAGATTTAATAAAATATAACTGACTTGTAAGTGATGTTATAGACTAAATAGTATCATTTATTATTTTTATTCAAAAGTGTGTAAAGTATATTAGCAATTAAGATTTGAGAACTGTAGTTTTCTGATCATAATATGGGCATTTATCTACTATAACTTCCTCATCCACAACACATTTAGCTTTCATTTTAGTTGTTATAACTCCAACTAAGTAAGATGCAAGTATTATAATTATTAGTTCTACATTCACAGTAAAGCCTTTAAAAGGTTTTTTCCATTTTTTCGCTATCTATCTCTATAACAGTATGAACATTACCTCTAGGGTTAAAGTCTGCAACTATTTTCATCTGTTTTGGAGAGAGTTTTCTATCTAAAACCTCATATATCTCATTTGCAACACTCTCATGAGATATGCCTCTAAACATAAAAGAGTTTATATATAGTTTTATAGCTTTTAATTCAACAACATACTCATTTGGTATATACTCTAAGTAGATTGTAGCAAAATCTGGGTAACCACTTCTAGGACAAAGTGACATAAACTCTGGTAGTGTTATCTTTATAAGATAGTCTCTTTTATGCTCATTGGGCCATATCTCTAAGTCCTTTTCAACATCAAACGCTCTTATCTCTTTTTCACCATATTTCATCTTTTGCCTTTAACTTTTCTATATAATTTCCTTGAAAAAGATCAACACCCATCTCATCAAGTATCTCTTTAATCTCTTCATTTTCTATCATCTTTACCCAAACTTTTGTTTCCATAGTGTGAGCAGCAACTATAATACCCTGCATTAATGCTTTGTATTTTAGATTTTTTAGATTTTTAGTATAAATAGTATCAAATCTAATAATATCTACATCTAAATCCTTTAAATAAAGTTCACTAGTAAAGTAAGATCCAAATTTATCTAAAATAATATATATTCCCATACGTCTATAAGAGTTAATTATCTCAGAGTACCTAGCAATGTTATTATAATACTCTTTTTCACTAAGTATAAAAGCTATACGCCCTCTATATGAGGAGTTATTTGAAAACATTTGAGCTATCTCATCATAAAACTTATTGTTTCTAATAGTAGATGGAGTCATATTTATAGTAAAAATTAAATTTTCATCATCTAAATTTAAAAGAACTTTTTTAAGAACCTGTAAATCAAAATCTCTAGTTATTCCCAAACGGTTCATAACTTTTATATAACTCTTTTGATGTATAAACTTTTCCTCTTTAGTTAAAAGTTTAACACTTATCTCAACTAAAGCAAAATGATTATGTTCTTTAACTCTTTGGTACATTATGGAAAATTTGGAGTCTTTAACCGCTTCTAAAACCTTAGTTTCAAGCTCATTAGGATCTATCTCTTGGTTATCATCATCAGTAACATACTTAGACTCACGATTTTCACTTTGAAGGGTTACAAGACGCTCTATGATGTGTTCTAAATCATCTATAATTGTGTTATCAGCTATAGCACCTGAAAGTTGTACCTCAATATCATCAATTAAAAAATGATCATACTTAATACAAAAAAGATCTAAGACCTTTGCATTTTCAGCTTTATCACCATTTAATCCAATTAAAAAATCCCCACCTCTAAGATGTCCTATAGGGAAGTTATCTATGTTTTTTGAATTTAAAAATGAACCTATCTTTTTAACAACACCTCTTAAAACCTTATCTCCATTAGCAGAACCAAAGTTAGAGTTTATACCTTGAAGATTATCTATACTCATTAAAATGATAGTGTATTTTTGATTTTTGATTTTATCTTTTAAAATTTTTAGAAGTGGTTCTCTTGTGAAGGTATGAGTGATATTGTCAGTTATTTTTTCATCAAATGCTCTGTATATTAAGTAAAGAGCGTAGTAAGCTGATACTCCAAGAACAACTAGTGCATAAGTTATAAATGAAGTTTTTACATCTTTTACATAGTCAAAAAAGAAAGCTACAAAAACAGTTGAAACTAACAAAAAAAGTGGTAAAACCATTCTAAGTGCTAGTTTAAATCTTAATGATCTCTCTTGTAGTTCAGGGAGTAACAAGTAAAACTCTAAACGTCTAAATGTTTTACATCTTTTGCATGTGCTTCGATGTAGTTTCTACGTGGTTCAACCTCGTCACCCATAAACAAAGTAAAAGTATCTGATGCAATCTCTGCATCTTCTACATTTACTCTTAAAAGTACACGATTTTCAGGTGTCATTGTAGTTTCCCAAAGTTGCTCAGGATTCATCTCACCAAGACCTTTATAACGTTGTATATAAGCGCCCTTTAGTGAATAATCCTTAACCTCATTAAGTTTATCTATCATATCTCCACCAATATCTAAGTCCCACTCACCAATCTTTTGGAAGATGTAGTCTGCTTCAGTAAAATGTGGAGTTGAAAAAAGTTCATCATCAATTAAAAGCTCTTCTAAACCCTCATCTGTTTGAACAAAAAGATGTATATTTTTCTCTGTAACACTTGAAGATAAGATATTGTTTCCAACATTACCTAAAAACAGTTCAACCTCTTTAAATAAATCTTGATTGCTTAATGATTTTAAATTAGGATTTTCTATAAAATGTCTAATAAGTTTGATTAAAGCGTAACGTCTCTCTAATGCTTCTAATGAGTTAACATAATGATCAACCATCTTAAAGTAAGCTACTAAGTCATTTGAACCTATACTATCTATACCTAAAACTTCTACACCATTTTCAATTAAAAAAGTATTTTTTGCAATATCATCTTTAAAATATATCTCTTTTTTACCCTTTTTATAACGGTAAAGTGGAGGTTGAGCAAGATAAAGATAACCATCTTCAACTATAGGTCTTAAATATCTAAAAAAGAAAGTAAGAAGTAGCGTCTGAATGTGAGAACCATCAACATCAGCATCGGTCATGATTATAACTTTATGGTAACGTAGTTTTTCAGCATTAAACTCTTCACCAACACCACAACCAAGTGCTGTAATCATGTTAGTAATCTCTTCAGATTTTAAGATTTTATCTATACGAGCTTTTTCAACATTTAAAATCTTACCTTTTAGAGGTAAAATAGCTTGATAAACTCTATCTCTACCTTGTTTAGCAGAACCACCAGCAGAGTCCCCTTCCACTAAATAAACTTCAGATATAGTAGGATCTTTACTTTGACAATCTGCTAATTTACCAGGAAGAGTACCAACACTCATGGTATCTTTTCTTCTTGTTAACTCTCTTGCTTTTTTAGCAGCTTCACGTCCACGAGCAGCCATTAAAGCCTTTTGAACTATAGCTTTAGCTATTATAGGGTTTTCTTCTAAAAACTTTTGAAGTTGCTCATAAGTTGCTTTTTGAACAAGTGGTCTTACATAGGTATTTCCTAGTTTCCCTTTTGTTTGTCCCTCAAACTGAGGTTCTGGTACTCTAACACTAACTATAGCAATTAAACCCTCTTTAACATCATCACCAGATAGCTTAATATCTTTCTCTTTAGCTGCACCATTTTTAGTGTTGTAAGTAGATATAACACGAGTTAATCCTGCTCTAAAACCAGCTTCATGTGTTCCACCATTTGGAGTTCTAATGTTATTTACAAAAGAGTATAGTTTTTCATCATAAGCATCATTATACATAAAAGCTATATCGTACTCTATATCATCAGCTGCTCCAGTAAAAACAAAAGGTGCTGTTACTTCAACTTTTTTATTTAAGTCTCCAACATATTGTTTTATACCACCCTCAAAATGGTAAGTGTTTTCATTACCATCTCTATCATCTTTAAAAATAATAGTAATTTTAGGATTTAGGTAAGCTAACTCTTTAAATCTTCTAGCTAAGTAATCATACTCAAAAGTTGTTGTCTCGGTAAATATCGTAGGATCTGGAAAAAATTCTATAGTTGTACCTGTTTTACGAGAATTTCCAGTTACTTCTAAAATTCCTTGGGGAATACCCTCTTTAAACTCTTGAAAGTGTGATTTTCCTTCACGATTAATAGTCATTTTAAGTTGTGAAGATAATGCATTTACAACAGAAACACCAACACCATGAAGTCCACCAGAAACTTTATAAGTATCTTTATCAAACTTTCCACCAGCATGTAAAACTGTTAAAACTACAGTTGCAGCACTGATACCCTCAGTTGGATGCATATCTGTAGGAATACCACGACCATTATCACTAACTTTACAAGTTCCCTCTTTAGTAAGCGTTACAGTCATAGTATCTGCATAACCAGCCATAGCTTCATCTATAGAGTTATCTATAACTTCATAAACTAAGTGATGTAAACCACGATGACCTGTATCACCAATGTACATACCTGGACGTTTTCTAACTGCTTCTAGTCCTTTAAGAACTTTAATATTACTTGCGCCGTAATTTTGATCCATACTTTACCTCAGTTTTTGAGTTTTGATTTTATAAAATCCACTTATTTTACCTAAAAAATGATAAATAAGAAATTTAATTATATAACAAGGGGGATTTTAAAGGAAAATATATTGCATAATGCAATATAAATTTAGATTACTATAGGCATAACTATAGTTTTGAAGTTGTTTGAAGAGATTACAAAAGGCTGATTTGGTTCATTAAACTCTAAGTTTAAACTCTCTTCATCTATTTGAGAGATAAAGTCAAGTATATATCTTGAGTTAACTGCTATAGAAAACTTTTCGTTTAAGTTAGTATCAAATATAGCTTCAGTAACTGCTTCATTGGAATCATCACTTAAAGATTCAAAAACTATTTTATCTACATCAAAAGTTATTTTCATATCTGTAGATATAGTACTTATCTGTTTTATACAATCTGTAAATAATCTTTTAGGTGCAAATATTTTTTTAGCTAAAGTTTTAGGAATTATACGAGAATAATCAGGAAATTTCCCATTTATTAGTTTAGTAAAAAACTTAAAGTGATCAGATGTGATTATAAGATGTGTTTCATCGTAAGAGATATTTGTATTATCTAAAAACAGTTTTTGAATCTCTATAATAGCTTTTTTAGGAACTATTAATTCTAACTCATCTTCTGTATTATTATCAAAATTGATTATTGCTAATCTTCTAGTATCAGTTGAAACAAAGTTTATAGTATCTTTTTTAATATCTATACAAGCACCATTAAGTTCAAATTTTGGATTATTTGAATCTGTAGATGGAGTTATCTTTTTTAGTGAATTTATAAGTATATTTGTATCTATGTTTATATTTGGTAAAGTTTTTTCAAAAGGAAAAGCTGGAAACTCTTTTGCATCAAACATTGGAAGTTTAAAGTTTGTAGTACCTTGGTAAATTAGAAGATCATTAGATTTAGTTTCTAAGTTAACATTTTCATCTCTTAAATTTTTAACTATATCTAAAAGTTTTTTACCATTAGCAGTTGCTTGACCTATATCGTCAACACTTACTTGATCAGTTTTAGTTTCTAAACCTATTTCATAATCTGTAGCTTTTACTATTAAGCTAATAGAGTCAGATTTTAAAAGCAGGTGAGAGTTGATTTGTGAAGAATCTTTTTTTTCTAAAAATGCTTGTGAATGAATTAGTATATTTTCTAAAATTGATTTAGATATGCTTATTTTCATGTTATCTACTTTGTACAGAATTATTTTTATGGATTATAACATATATTATGTTTATTTTTTTAGTATGAATTTTTAAAGAAGTTAACTTTTCTAAAAATATATCTGAAATCCTTTTTATATATATAAAATAATAGAAGTAGTAGTAGGGTGATGTGAATAAGTGAAAACTCTGATCAAAAGCTTTTATCTTGGTACTTTGATCAGGGCAGTTATTTTAGAAATTAAGTTTTAGTTATTCACATAATGAGTTAAAACTTTGTATAAATGTGAAATAAAAATTAATCGCTATAGTTTTGAACTTTTACTTTTAACTCTTCTATTTTTACTTTAAAATCTTCATCATTTTTTAGTAAATCTTGAATCTTTTTCATAGTGTGACTTACTGCTGTATGATCTTTCATTCCAAAGTATTGTGCAAGTTGTGGCATTGAGTTTGGTGTTAGGTCACGAGCTAGGTAGATTGCTATGCGTCTAGCGTACACGATGTTTCTTGAGCGATTTTTAGATTTTATCTCACTTGGTTTTACATTTAGCTCTTTAGATACAAGTTTTATAATCATATCTATGTTTATGTTTTCTCTTTTCTCTTGTAACTGGTCTTTCATAACATTTTTTGTAAACTCTAGGGTTATAGGTTGGTGCATAAGTTGAGAGTATGCGTGTAATTTAGATAGTATCCCCTCTATCTCCCTTACATTGTTTTCTATAATGGTAGCAACGTAGTTAACAACCTCTTTATCTAGTCTAATACGATTTATCTCACACTTTTTATCTATAATAGCGATTTTTGTTTCAAGTTCTGGGGGTTGTATATCTGCAACTAAACCATGCTCAAAGCGAGATTTTAGCCTCTCCTCTAAACCAGCAATTTGTTTAGGGTGTTTATCCGAAGTGATGATGATTTGTGAAGATGCTGCTCTTAACTCCTCAAAAGTGTGGAAAAACTCCTCTTGAATTTGGGGTTTGTTGTTTAAAAACTGTATATCGTCTATGAGTAAAACATCACACTTTCTGTACTTCTCTTTAAATCTTTCCATAGATGAGTTTTTAACATGTCTTATAAAATCGTTTAAAAACTGCTCAACAGAGGTGTATATAACGCTTTTACCCTTAGCTTGTAAAACATTACCAACTGCTTGCATAAGGTGAGTTTTACCTAAACCGACACCACCATATATAAAAAGTGGATTGTAAGCTATACCTGGTTTTTCACTTACACTTTTTGCAGTTGCGTAAGCAAACTGGTTAGAACGTCCATCTACAAAGTTTTTAAAAGTATAAGATGGGTTTAAAAGTGAATGTGCAGAGTTTGCAGTTTTTGTAACATTTGATTGTTTTGTTGTATTTGTAGCTTTTTTAGATAGATTTATGTTTACACTAGGACTTGTTGATGTTTTTATCTCAAAAAGATGTGAAATAGTCTCAGAGTATTTTCTTTTAATCCAAGAAGCAACAAGTGCATTTGGAGCTAAAAAAGTAACTTCATGAGCACTTGACTCCTCATTTAAAAATGTTAACTGTTTAATATAGCGATTATACTCTTTTTCACTAATCTCCTCTTTCAACAACTCTAAAACTTCATTACCAATATTTGCCATATTTTCCCATTTTTTAAAAAAAAGTTATTCACATCTGTATGTGAATTAATATGTGAATAATATAATAACTTAGCCAAAATGGATATAAAACAGATGTGAATAACTTTATTCACATCTGTGAATAAGTTGATTTTTATCATCATTTACTATTTATAATCTAAAAGATATTGGATTTTGATATTAAGTTATTTTTATATATACTATTTATAATTATATTTATGTAGAGGTGAAAATATGGGAGTTTTAAAACTTGATGATAAAGAGTATTATAAACAAGGGAATTTTATAGACGAAACTTATAAGTTTGATGAAACCACTTGCAATGTAAGCATAGATTTTGAAAGAGTTTTTAAACGATTTAGGAAATAAAGTGCTAAATGAAAAACATAGATTTTACGGAAAAACAAAAATCTTTGATAATAAAGAGTTAAAAGATTTTTTTAACTCTTTAGTGTTTGATTATGTAAAAATTGTACTTCTTTTTGGTAGTAGAGCAGTTGGAACACAACACGATAGAAGTGATTATGATTTTGCTGTTTTAGTTAGTGATAATATTGTTGATGATGGATGGGGCGTTTTATCTAAAGTTTGGGGAGATGTTGGCAAAGAACTTGGTTTAGATGAAGTTGATTATGATGTTATAGACCTATCTAATGCTACTTCTGAGATGCTCTCTAGCATAAATAAAAAGTATATAGTTTTAAAAGGAAATCAAGATGACATTTCAAGAATACTTGGATAGAACTAAAGAAATAGCTAAAGAAGAAACTGAGATATTGGATGAGATGAGCCAAAAACAGTTTTGGTCAAAAGTTGAGATTAGAGCAGTAAAAAACTCTATGCAAGTGATTGTAGAAAATGCTGTAGGGAAGGCAAAAAGAGTTTTGAAACATTATAACTGCCCTATAATAGCACAAAAAGGTTCAGATGCTTTTTCTTTTATGTATGAGATAGGACTTATAGATGATGATACTTACTCAACAATGAGAAGTGCAATAGGACTAAGAAACGCAATGATTCATGATTATATGAACTTTAATGATGAGATTTTAATGCAGGTAGTAAAAACAAAAAAATACAAAGAAGTAACTTCGTTTTTGATGTCAGATACAAAATACAGTACGGTACAACTTAATAGAATTGAAAACTTTTTTCTTACATAAAAAGTAAAGTAATATAAAATAATCTTCTTTACTTTTGTTTTGCAAACAATTAAACTTTACAGTTTATCACATTGTTCTATTAACATAAAATAATATAATTTTTATAAAAATTACTTTCCAAAAATAGGTTATAGATGTTTTAAATGAAGCTAACATGAGCAAAGAGGATTTAGAGATCCAATACAAAAGAAAAGAGTTTATATCTGTACAAAAACTAGCCATCTTAAAAGCTACCAATGATGGTTTAACTAAAGGGCTTGAACAGGGCTTAGAAAAAGGCTTAGAAAAAGGCTTAGAACAGGGAATTAAAAAAGGAATAGAAAAAGGTGCTGAACAAGAAAAATAAACATAGCCAAAAATCTACTTGATGTTTTAGATGATGAAACTATCTCATCAAAAACTGGATTATCTGTAGATATTATTAAAGGTTTAAGATAATAAGATTTTGACTCGTTCCACCTCTCCTGAGGTGTAATGCATATAAATGTCAAAATTACCAAAATATTTTCAAGTTATCTTCACTCGTTACACCTCTCCTGAGGTGTAATGCATATAAATGTCAAAATTACCAAAATATTTTCAAGTTATCTTTGTTTTGTGAAAACTTAATGATATTAAGTATTATTTGTATAGTTTGAATTTTTTTTATCTGATTTAGCTTTTGTATGCATTCCACCTCAGGAGAGGTGGAACGAGTCAAAATGTTGCTGTACTACACAAATAAAAAGAGTAGTATGTTAGTTTGTATTAAAAAAAACTTCATTTAAGTGCAGATATATTATAATGCATAATTAATAATTTTTTAAGATATAAGGTATAAAGCATATGTGCGGAATTGTAGGCTACTTAGGTAATAGTAACACAAAAGAGATTTTACTAAACGGTTTAAAAGAGTTAGAGTACAGAGGTTACGACTCTGCTGGTATAGCTATCTTGGATAATGGTGCTTTTTACTCAAACAAAGCTATAGGTAAACTACATAATTTAGAGGAAAAAACAGAAGCGTTTAACTCTAAAGGCTTTAGCTTAGGTATTGGTCACACTAGATGGGCAACTCATGGTAAACCAACTGAGCAAAATGCACATCCGCACTATGGAACAGATACATACATAGTCCACAATGGCATTATAGAAAACTACCAAGAGTTAAAAAGTGAATTAGAAAAAGGTGGGGTTCGTTTTAACTCACAAACAGATACAGAAGTGTTTGTACATCTTTTTGAATTTTACCAAAAAAGCTTAGGTAACTACGAAGCATTTCAAAAAACTCTCAAAAGAGTAGAGGGTGCTTACGCAATACTACTTATAACTAAAAACTCTGAAACTATTTACTTTGCTAAAGAGGGTTCACCTCTTATGTTAGGTCTAAAAGATGATGAAAAGTTTTTTGCCTCAAGTGACGCGGCAGTTTTAGGTTTGTGTAATGATGTTCACTTTTTTGAAGATGGTGAGTTTGGGTATGTTGATGCTAAAGGCTTTCACATAGAATCAAGTGAGTCAAAAGATATAGCCTTCCAACATGCTAGCTTAGCAGATGATAAAATCTCAGCTCAAAAAGAGGGTTATCGCTTTTTTATGGAGAAAGAGATATATGAACAAAGTGATGTTTTAGCAGATACACTAAGAGGTCGTGTTTTAGACAGTGGTATATCTTTACAAGAGTTAGATGGTGAGTTTTTAGATGGCATAAATGAGATAAAACTTTGTGCTTGTGGTACAAGTTACAACTCTGCTCTAGTTAGTAGTTACTTACTTGAGAGACAAGCTAAGGTTCGCTGTAGTGTAGAGATAGCTAGTGAGTTTCGCTACAAAGAGCCACTACTACTTAAAGACACACTTTTTGTGGTTATAAGTCAAAGTGGAGAGACAGCAGATACTCTTGAAGCTTTAAAGATGGCAAAAAAAGCTGGTTTAAAAACTTTGGCTATTTGTAATGTTGACAACTCAAGCATAGTACGCCTAGCAGATAAAAGCATCTTAACAAGAGCAGGGGTAGAAAAGGGTGTAGCAAGCACTAAAGCTTTTGCAACACAAGTGGCAGTTTTATGGATGTTTACACTTTTTATAGCACAACAAAAATCTACACTCACAAAAGATGAGTTAAAACAAGAGCTAAAAACCCTAAGAGCCATACCAAAAGCCGCTATAGTAAAAGATGAGTTACACGAAAAAGTAAAAAGACTCTCAAAGCGTTACTTACATGGGCATGGCTTTTTCTTTATAGGAAGAGATCTTTTTTACCCACTAGCTTTAGAGGGTGCTTTAAAACTAAAAGAGATAAGCTACCTACACGCAGAGGGTTACCCTTCAGGTGAGATGAAACATGGTCCTATAGCCTTAGCCGATCCTGAACTTTTCACCATAGCACTTTTAAGTGAAAACATCTTGTTTGAAAAAACTAAGAGCAACATGGAAGAGTTAGGAGCAAGAGACTCAACTATGTGTTGTGTGAGTTCACACTTTTACGATAAAGCAGATGATTTTATAAAACTAACAAAGTATGATCACTACATGTTAGAGTTTTATGAGATGATGGTTGCAACACAATTACTATCTATGGAAATCGCAGTTAGATTAGAAAATGATGTAGATATGCCTAGGAACTTGGCTAAGTCTGTTACTGTTGAATAGATACAATTGTATTTTAATATCATAAATATATATTTATAGTTAAACTAGGAGTAAGAAGTAAATGAAAACAGTTGAGTACACTCATAAACAAAACTATAACAAAACACTAGTAGTGGGACATACTTTGTCTGATCAAAAAGCAGTGATGAAGTTGTTAAATGTAGGTGGGATGAGTATAGCAAAATCTTTGCAACAACAGTCCATAGAAGCTACTGAAATCTCTAAAATACTTTCTCAAACTTATAATCCCTCAGGAGTTTGTAGAGAACAGCTTAGTGTTGATAAAGTGTGGGATGGTTTAGCACTTGACTTACTAATGAGCAATAGAGATAAAAAATGGTGGGGCTGGTCAGATAGTGAAGCCTTGCCTTACTTAGATTATTGGAAGTCTATAGACTCTAAACTTGGTTTTATTTTTGTTTATGATACCCCTGAAAGTTTTTTAAAACAGCTTCTTTCAAAAGATGAGTCTGCAACACCTCAAGAGATAACAAAAGCAGTAGATGAATGGTGTGAGTACAATGAGGCACTTTTAAAGTTTTACTATAGAAACAATGAGTGCTCTTTACTTGTTAACACTCAACAGGTTAAACTAGGAAGTACAGAGTACTTACAGCAAGTAAGCAAGCAAATAGGGCTAAATCGTGAAGATATAGACAACAACGCCATAGTTACACTTCAAGAGAGGTTTCAAGATGAAAAAGATAATCCTCTTTTTTCTTACCTTGTAGGAGATGTTCTAAAAGATTACCCAAAAATGATAGCTACTTTTGAGGAGTTGCAATCTGTAGCAAATCTTCCTTTTACTAGTTTGTACGAAACTCAAAAACAAAATGCTTTAGAGGCACTTTTAACATTACAAAACACTCAAAATAGTTATGATGACTTACAAAAAAAGATTCTCTTAACAAAAGAGGAAAATGCTACTTTCCAGAGCACAATAAACTCATTAGAGTCTAAACAACAAGAGTTAGCAGAACTAGAAAAGTATAAAACAACAGAAAATGAGCTACTACTTACACAACTTATGTCAGTTCAAGAAGAGTTTGAAAAACACTACTTAGCAAATCAAAAAAGTTTAAAAGAGTTAGAAAACATAGAAAAAAAGATTCAAGAAAAAGTAAAAGAGAACAAGCAACTAAAAACTAAACTAGATGATTTTCAAGCTAAACAAAAAGAGCTAGCAAAGCAAGAAACATCTAAAACAACAGAAAACGAGCTACTACTTACACAACTTATGACAGTTCAAGAGGAACTTGAAAAATACTATCTTGAAAATCAAAGATTAAAAGAGAAGAAAAAAGAGAAAAAAAGACACTACGGTGCAGCAGATAGAGTAAAGCAACAACTAAGCTACAGACTTGGTGCAAAGATGATAGAGAACTCAAAATCTTTTGGCGGCATCTTAAGTATGCCTTTTGCTTTAAAAGCTGTTTATAAAGAGTACAAAAAAGATATGAAAGCAAGAGCAGGAAAAAAACTACCCCCTATAGATAGTTACGCAGATGCATACGAAGTACCTCGCATTAAAAAACATCTCTCCTACAGACTTGGTGAAGCTGCCATAAAAAGTATGAAGTCTCCTTTTGGAGTTTTTAAGTTGCCTTTTGCAATCAAAAAAGCTCGAACAGAGTTCAAAGAGGAAAGAGCAAATGTTTAAAGAAGATATAAAAACTGTTTTTCCACTTTTAAAAGAGCTTTATGACTTGGATGGTCTTGTTCTGGTGGGTAGCGATGTGACACTTTGGAAAGAGTTAAGCGAACAAACTAAGATGCAAGATGTACACTATGTTAACTTACAAGAACAAAAACAGATCTCTTTTCCAAATGGCTGGCATATACACGAAGAACTTTTAGCAAAAGAGAATGGAGTGGTTTCATATTACGATTTAAGTAACCCTCAACTTAGTGGAACACTAGCTAGTGAAGCTTTAAGAACACTCTGGAGAAACTTAAAAACAGTGGATGTAAGAGAGAAAAAAGCACTCTCACTTGAAACTTTTATGTCAAAGGTATCTACAAGTAAAAATGCACTTGTTGTTAACTCTTTTGACGCTGTAGATATAGTCCAAAAAAGCGATAATGTTGAAGTGATCATAGCTAGTACCATAGATAGTGAAGATGAGAGTCTAACTCACTACACAAAAAACACTTTAGATGAGCAGATGAAAAAACTAGGCTACAAAGCTTTGGTACTTTTAGAAGATAAACATCCACAGGTTTTTCTAGCAGTTTATGTTGTGGATACAGAAAAACAAAAAGAACTAGAGATTTTAAACTTAGCATTACAAACAAAAATAGAGGAACTTTCATCTTTACTAGAACAAGATAAACAAAATAGTATGAATCTTAAAAAAACATTGCAAATAAAGACACAAGAGAGTGAAAAACTTAAACTAGAACAAGCTCTACTTAAAGAGGAAAAGCTAAAAATAGGAGAAGAACTCGAAAAACACAGAGTAAGTGCAGGAACGCTTCAAAAAGAGAAAGACGAAGTGGTAAAAACTGTACAAACTAAAAATACTGAACTAGAAACGCTCAAAAATGAGCTCAAAACAAAAGTAGAAACACTTTCTAACTCACTTGAACAAGATAAACAAAATAGTTTAAATCTCAAAAATCAGCTTGAAACAAAAACAAAAGAGAATGAAAAACTAAGAGATGATCAAAAAAAACTTAGTGAAGAAAATAATGGCTTAAAAAAGCAAATGAAATTAATACTTCAACAAAGTACATTGAAGTTGAGTCAAGATTATTTGGATACCTTAAGTCAGAAAGAAAAAGTAAATACTATTGTGGCTCACTGCATTAATCAAAAGGATATTTTAGAATCACTAGATGCTTTTGTTCTTAGTGGCTCATTAAGCCAAGAAGAAAAATTTGAAGTGTGTTGCGAGTTTGCTTTGCAGATTGCCAAAAATGGAGATAGATTTCAAGGTATTAGTTTTATAAACAATGCAAAATATTTTTTATCAGAAGATGAAAAAAATAAAGAGCAGTATTTAAAGCTTATAGATGTGAGTATAAAGTTAAATCAGTTGGATCTAACGATAGATTTGGAGATGGAATACAATGAAAAATATGGTCAGCATTCACCAGAACTAAATAAAAAACTAAGTGAAAAATATAAAAACATAAGAAGTATAAGCCAAAAAAAACAGCAACACGGACATGATTTACTCATTGACTATGTTGAAACAAATGTAAAAGATGGTGATGGTACTGGAAAAGTGATGGTGGAGATAGGAACAACAAGAGAAAACATTCCAGGTCAGGGTTCTACCATTCAACTTGCTAGATTGTGTAAAAGAAAAGGCATTAAGTTTATAACGGTTGACATGGACTCTCATAACACTAGATGGGCAAATTTTATTTCACAGAGATATAGCTTAAATATTGATTCTGTTACTTCCAAAGGTGAAGTGTTTTTAAAGAAAAATATAGATGCTTTTGATTTTGTATTTTTAGATGCTTATGATTTTGATCATGGAATGCATAGTGATTTGCGACAGTCAAGATATATACAGTTTTTAGGTAATAAAATAGAGGAAGAAGAAGCACATAAAATGCATTTAAAATGTGCTAAAAGTGTAGTGAAAAAACTTCAGAAAGATGGTGTTGTTTGTGTTGATGATACTTGGCAAGATGAAAATGGTGATTGGACGGCTAAGGGGACTTTAGCGGTTCCTTATTTATTGGATAAGGATTTTGAAATTATTGAAAATAGAAATAAAGCAATCTTATCTATAAAATCAGAAATAAAGGAAAATTAAAATGGATAAAAAGAAAGTAGCATTAATAACAGGTATTACAGGACAAGATGGTTCATATTTAGCAGAGTTTTTACTAAAAAAAGGTTATGAAGTTCATGGTATGAAACGTCGTAGTTCACTTTTTAATACAGACAGAATTGATCATCTTTATGAAGACCCACATGTTGAAAATCGTAACCTTATCTTACACTATGGTGAGATGACAGACTCTATGAATATTACCCGTATTATCCAAGAAGTTCAACCAGATGAGATTTATAACCTAGCGGCAATGAGTCATGTTGCAGT
>WFNF01000136.1 GCA_015488775.1 Helicobacteraceae bacterium | reverse complement strand
AAAATGAACTGGTCACAAATTGTGACTAAAGATCTAAAGGTTTAACAAAGTTCAAAGTTTGAAACTAGTACAATTCCACCATAAAAACATTTACCAACATAGGGGAACTACTATTGAGTAATGAAGAGTTAGAATTATTGCTGTTGAAGCGTGCCCAAAATATATCATCTCAAAAATCACTTGCTAAAGAGATAGGTTTTAGTGTTGGGAAAGTAAACTATGTGCTTAATGCTCTCATAAACAAAGGCTTCCTAAAAGCTGATCGGTTTTTAAATGCCGATAACAAAAGAAAGTACTCTTACATTTTGACAGATGAGGGGATCAAAGAGAGGATAACTCTTACAAAAAAATTTATAGTTAGAAAAAAAGCTGAGTATGAAGAGTTGCAGAGAGATTTGGAAATGATGAGTAATATCGACTTTAGTCGGTAGAAATTAGATAAAACTTTGGGAAAAGGAGATTGAGTGATATGAAAGGTATAATTTTAGCAGGTGGAAGTGGAACAAGACTCTATCCTGTAACAAAAAGTATTAGTAAGCAATTATTGCCAATTTATGATAAGCCGATGATATATTATCCATTGTCTGTTTTGATGTTAGCTGGTATAAAAGAGATACTCATTATATCTACACCTCAGGACTTACCAAAGTTTGAAGAGCTTTTAGGTGATGGTAGCAACTGGGGAATAAAACTAGAATATAAAACACAACCTTCTCCAGATGGATTAGCACAAGCTTTTATATTGGGTGAAGAGTTTATAGGCAGTGATAGTGTTGCTCTTGTATTGGGAGATAATATTTTTTATGGTCAAGGATTTACCCCATTGCTTAAAAGAGCAGCAAGCATAAAAGATGGTGCTGTAGTATTTGGCTATCAGGTAAAAGATCCAGAGAGATTTGGAGTAGTGGCATTTGATGAAAACAAAAAAGCCATAAGCATAGAAGAAAAACCAACTAACCCTAAGTCTGACTTTGCAGTAACTGGACTATATTTTTATGATAATTCTGTAATAGAAATAGCAAAAAATGTTAAACCATCACACCGTGGTGAACTTGAGATTACCTCCATCAATGAAGAGTATCTAAAACGAGATAAACTTCAAGTAGAGTTACTTGGTCGTGGTTTCGCTTGGCTAGATACAGGAACACATGATAGCCTCATAGAAGCAGGACAGTTTGTACAGACTATAGAACATAGACAAGGATATAAGATAGCTTGTCTTGAAGAGATAGCTTATAACAATGGCTGGATAAACAAAGCAAAAGTATTAGAGATAGCTAAACCTTTAAGTAAAAATGGATATGGACAGTATCTTATGGATTTAGTAAAAAATGACTGAACTTTTTAATGAATGGAACACTCTTAAACAAGAGATCCAAGATAAAGAAATCACTATAAATATAAAAGAAAAAAATATTTATTTTCTTTCTCTTGGTCAAAATATTGGTACTGAAAGCTACGGAAAAGGCGATAAATTTTTACGACCAGTTCTTGTTTTTAAAAAACTTGGTAGAAACTATTTTTTAGGTATACCTCTAACATCTAAAGTAAGAGATGGAAATTACTATTTTACCTTTAACAGAAAAAATGGTAAAAAAAACACAGCTATGCTAAACCAGATGAAAACATTTGATGCAAAAAGAGTAGTTTCGTTTGGTGGGAAAATCAGTAATAATGTTTATAATAACTTGAAAGAAAAAGTTGAAGAGTTTTTAGATATTACCTTCCAAAAGGAAGGGGTGCCAACTAGGGCTAAAGATGAAGGAATTATACCTCATAAAAACGACTTTGTCAATAAATCAAATAAAAACATACTATTAACAGGAACAGCAGGCTTCATAGGCTCTAACTTCGTACCATATTTTTTAGAAAAGTACCCAGAGTATAACTTAATAAACTTAGACCTACTTACATATGCAGGTGACTTAGAAAACCTAAAAGAGTGTGCGTCTAACTCTAGATATAAGTTCATAAAAGGTGACATCTGTAACCGAGAGCTAGTAGAGTTTATATTTACAGAGTATGACATAAATGGTGTTATCCACTTCGCAGCAGAGTCTCATGTAGATAACTCCATCAAAAACCCTGGTGTGTTTATGGAGACAAATGTAAATGGTACTTTT
>WFNF01000135.1 GCA_015488775.1 Helicobacteraceae bacterium | reverse complement strand
TCTTTAAACATAATAAAATATATATTATCATTGTATAATCAAATGGTTAGTTTACTTCTAGTTGAACCCAAATTATGCAGTAGGGAACAATAAGTAGCGTCTATGCTTGTGCATAAGGGATGTTTAGAAAATCTTTGCGCCTACCTTATTGGTAGGTCAATGATTTTATGAATGTGCCTTGTGTACAATGATAGATGCTTTCTTTAGTTTTCTATTGCATAATTTGGGTTGAAGGAATACTAATTCAAATTAAGGATTTATTATGTTAGCACCTTTAGATATAGAAGTTGAAGTAGATTCAAAAAAAGAGATTATTTCTGTTACTGATAGACGTGGAGTTATAACATTTTGTAATGAATATTTTATTAAATTGTCAGACTATAGCGAAGATGAACTTTGTGGAGCATCACACTCTATAGTAAGACACCCAGATATGCCACAAACAGTTTTTAAACTTTTATGGGATGCGCTTAAAGCGGATAAAGATTATTGTGCCATTATTAAAAACAGAAGAAAAGATGGCAAGTACTATTGGGTTTACTCTGAATATAAAGTTTTACACGATAAAGATCATCATGTAAAAGGTTATAGTTCTAAACGTTACCCTGTTCCACACCATGTTTTAGGAAAAGTTGAACAACTATATGCAAAACTTTTAGATATGGAGCAAACAAAAAGCCCACAAGAAGCAGAGATGTTTTTAGAGTTAAAACTTGATCAAGAGGGTTTTACAAACTATAGCGATTATATTAAAAATGTTTACAAAGAGGAGTTAAAAGGTTTTTTTAGTTTCTTTGGTAGTATGTTTAAGGCAGCTTAGTTGATGCTAAAGTCTGCTTCCCAAAAAAAGTTTATCCACTCATGTGCTACTTTTACATTAAAATCACTTTGAACAAGTGCATCTTTTTTAGTAAAAATGGTAGCTGATTTAAAAATAACTTTTGGATAATTCAACTTCAAAATACTTAAAACTGCATCAAGAGTAACACCCGAATCAACCAAATCATCAACAATCAAAACTTTTGAGCCATCTTTTAAATCTAAACTTTGAGATATTTTAATTTTATCTCTTTTTTCATCTTTATCATAAAGCTCACTTTTTACACTTTGTAAATCTCTTATGTTTAAAGATTGGCTAAGAGAAAGAGCCAAGGCAAACCCACCTCTAGCAATCGCAACTATAGTATCAAAATTTTCATCTTTTATTTTATTAGCAAGATAGTTTGAGTCATCTTTAAACTCTTTATAGTCATAATTATACATCTTAAAATTATAACATTTTTTTAAAAGGAATTGTATGGATGTAAATGCAACACAAAACTTAGCTTTTGTTTTAGACTCCAACGCATCGGTTGAACTTATACAAACTGAAACTTACTCTTTTATGAATTATCTAATAAGCTTAAACCTTATTCCAAACTCATTTTGGGATTACTTAGTTCTTGATTTTTTAGGCAATACTCTATTTGTATGGCTGTTTGCTTTTTTTATAATTTTATTTACTTTTTTACTTAGAAGTCAGATAGCATTTTTTACAAAGTATATACTCTCAAAAGTATATAACAACGATAACAAACCAATACATGGTGAGATATTGAATGCTATAGATAGACCATTTAGCGCTATAATATTACTTCTTGGTTTTCATGTAGCATTTTCAATTATAAAGATGGAACCAACTTTTGGATCTTTGCTTTTAGCAATAGTATCATCTCTATTTGCAATACTTTTATCTTGGATGTTTTTAAATATAATAGATGTATTTAAAAACCATATATCAAATATGTCAAAAATAGTTCATCATGAACTTGGGGAATCTATACTATCTTTAGCTATAACAATACTAAAATCTATAGTAGTCATAATAGCCCTTATAAATATACTTATAATTTTTGGTTTTAATGTTACTGGTTTTCTTGCCTCTTTTGGTCTTTTAGGTATGGCACTTGCACTTGCAGCTAAAGATACAGCGTCAAATCTTTTTGGATCTTTAGTAATCTTTGGTGATAAACCTTTTAAAATTGGGCATTGGGTTAAAACACCAAGTGTAGAAGGGACTATAGAGCATATAGGTCTAAGATCAACAAAAATTAGAACATTTGCACAAGCTTTAGTTAGCGTACCAAATGGACTTTTAGCAAATGAAGCGATTTTGAACTTCTCAAAAATGGGTAAAAGACGTATCAAAATGAATTTAGGTCTCACCTATAGTACTACATCAACTCAAATGAAACAGATTTTACAAGAGATTAGAACACTACTTATTGAAGATAAAGATATACATCAACAGACAATATTTATAAATTTTACAAATTTTAATAACTCTTCACTTGGAATATTTTGTTATTTCTTTACAAAAACAACTGATTGGGGTGAATTTATGAATGTCCAAGAGAGGATAAACTTAGAGATTATGGCAATTATTGAAAAAAATGGAGCATCATTTGCTTTTCCATCTCAATCTATATATATGGAAAACAACAAAAATATAGATTAAAAAGTATTATTTAAAATAAATTTACCTATAATTACAAAAGTAACGTTAAAAGTAACGTTATTCTATTATACTTTTACAAATTAACTGAGGAGTTACTATGAAATTATGGAAATCATTATCACTAGCAGCAATTATTGCAGCGTCAATGACAGGATGTGGTGGCGCAACGCCAGAAGAAGAAGCAGATTTTAGATGTCGTATTGATGGTACATTAGCACCAGAATGGGCTTGTGGAAACGCAAATTCTATGGAAGGTTCAATCGTTGCAGTTGGTTCAGCTCCATTATCACAAGCTGGTCAAGGTTTTTCACGTCGTGAAGCTATGGCAAATGGTAGAGCAAATCTTGCTCAACAAATTTCAACTCTTGTAAAAGATAAAGTAGAGCAATTTACTAGAAGTACTGGTATTGGTGCTGGTGAAAGTGTAGATAAAGTATCTACTCAAGTTGGTAAACAAGTTGCTAAAGTTTCTTTAAAAGGTTCTAAGCAAATGAAATATTGGCAACACCCAAAAAATCAAGATATCTATGTTCTTATGGGTGCACCAGAAGCTCAAATCAACGATACAGCAAAGAAAACTGTAAAAACTTCATTTAAAAATGATCAAGCTTTATGGCAACAATTCCAATCTAAGCAAGGTTTAGAAGGTCTAGAAAAAGAATTTGCTAACGACTAATGAAGTATTTTTTTTCATTTTTCACAATAATACTACTAATGAGTGCTTGTACTAGCACTCCTAACACTGCATCAGGTGAGCCAGCTTGGATTTATAATCCAAACAAAGATGGTAAAGTTGGTGGTGTTGGGATGTGTATGGAGCATTTCAAAGGTATCCAAATGCAACGTATAGTTGCGATTCAAAGAGCTCAAAGTGAACTTGCTTCACAACTTGGAGTTAATGTTAAAGATATGGTTGTATGTGATCAAAACTCACGAGGTAAAGGTGGGTGTGAAGCACATACACAAGTTAGCACAGACAACAAGGTACAAGCTCAAATAGAAGAGATTTACAAAGATAGAAGAACTGGTGCTCTTTATGTGTGGATGGTTCAATACTAATAAATCTTATAAAGACTTAAGGGTACATCTAAAAACCCTAGTACCCTTAATATTAAGTCTTTATAAACTACTATTTCTTCTTAATTACAAAAAGATGTAAATATCCATAATACTTTATAAGTTTTAAGTTTTTTTCTACATCAATATCTTCTTTAACACTAACAAAAAAGTCCCTAAGTTCATCATCATTTAAATCGCCAAGATACTCAAAGAGGCTATGCTCTTCAACATTTAACTTGACTATACGATGAGTTGGCGTGTTTTCATCACTTATGTAAATTTTCATCTATTTAGCAAATACTTTTTCTAACTCTTCTTTAGTAGAAACATACTTAATATCTTTAATAATAAAGTTATCTACATACACTATGTTTAGTTTATCTGAATGTTTTTCATCTTTATATGAAGCAGCTTTTGTTTTATCATCTAAAATCAAAACTGTATGTTTAAAATCTTTCAATCCAGGCATAATAAACATTGAACGTATAAGAGATGGAGCTCCACTAACATCAGCAACCAATATAGAGTTATGTTTGCTCAAAAAATCAGAATCTTTAGATTCAAAAAAATCATTACTAAGATGACCCATATCTTTTGAAAGTGCAAATATAACAATCTTAGTATCACTTGTAATACTATGAGATACATCTCTTTGATCTTTTAGAGTTAGAGACTCTAAACTTTTACCTAAAACAACTTTTGGTTCAACTTCAATCTTTTTTTCACTACATGCTAAAAATGAGTAAGCAAGTAAAACACTTAAAATGACTTTTATCATTACAATCCTTAAATTTTAAGAAATAATACTATAAAAAGTATATTTTAAATATACTAGTATTAAAATTTAAACTCTTTATAGATGCATAAACTGCGAAAGAAAAATTATTGTAACTACAAAGCTAAATGGTAGGGCGTGACCCTTAAATACAAAAGGGTTGATTTTAAAAAACTTTTGATTAAATCCACGAACCCCAAGCCATAGACCTAAAAAAGCTTTAAGTGAAAGCATATACTGATAAAAACTAGGTCCATCAGGGCCTATCTCTCCAAAAACTTGTGTTATAAGATATAAACCACTACCAACAGCAACAAGCAAAGCCCAAGGAACAACTTTTCTAACATGCATCATAATAGCTTCTCTAGCTTTTTTAAGCTCATCCTGCTCTAAAGTTTGAGACATTTTAGATAGAAAAAATATATCTACAAATAAAAAGCCACCATATATAAAAGCAGCATAAAGGTGAATGGTATGGATAGTTATATAAAACATATTTCTCTTTTGGTTTCTATTTTCGTTATTTTAGCAAAATTAAGGCTAAAACTTCAATGACAGTTTGAAACCATCTGAACTATCAATAGTGTAAACACTATCAAGTTGTTTTATACTAAGTTCAATTAGTTTAAAACCAAGTGACTTAAGATTATTTATCTCAAAATCATCATCCAAGCCAACACCATTATCTTGATATATGTAAATATAACTATCATTCTCTTTTTTTAATGATATAAAAATGCTTCCATCGTCTTCAAACAAAGCATGTTTAAAGCTATTTGTCAGAAGTTCATTACTAATTAGTGCTAACTTTAACATCTTCTCTAAAGATAAAGTTGTGTTATTATTTTCTATCTCGATTTTAATATTTTTTGTATTTGTAAATGTTCTAGAGATAAGATGAAAAAGCTTTGTCATATATTCGTAAAAATATATATTTGTTAAATCATCTTGTTTATATATCATCTCATGAGTAAGCGATATAGCCTCTATTCTGTTTTTTGAGTTAAGAAGTGCATCTTTCGATGCTCCATCTTCACGGCTAGCTTGAAGTGCCAAAATAGAGCCAACTACATTTAAATTGTTTTTTACTCTATGGTGAACCTCTTGTAAAAGTAAACGGTTATGTTCACTCTTTTTTTGTAATGCTTCATAAGATTTTTTATGTGAAAGTTGATAAAAAAGACCAAAGGCTAAAACTATAAAGGTGATGATTATAACATTAAAAATAGAATCAAAATCGTGTAAAAAATAACTATTTTTAAAATTATAGTACCCATAAATACCAAGTGCTATAACTACTAAATAAAAACTAATGGTTATACTAAGTGCAAGACGAAACTTAAAAAGAAAAAACAGCCCAAGTGGAGCTATAACTGCGTAAACAACAGTATAATGCCCAAACTCGTTTGTATATACAGGGCTAAGAACTGAAATAAATGTTATAAATATAGCTAGTATCCCACCCACTTGTATATTTTTATAAAAGTGAAAATACATTAAAGAGATAAAACTAAGGACAAATAACACAAGTTCAATACTTGCATCAAGAAAATTAGCAACATAATAATCTTTGATCATAGCCATAAAAAAGATCATAACAAAACTTAAAAATATACCATATAGGTAAACAAACTCTTTAGGCTGATTATGTAAATATTTTATAAGTTTAAAATCCATAAAACATTATAGTAAAAATTTGTTTCATAGAAGTTCTAAGTTTAAACCCAAATTATGCAGTAAAGAACAACAAGTAGCGTCTATGCTTGTGCATAAGGGACGTTTAAAAAATCTTTGTACCTTAAGCTATAGCATCTAAACAGAATTTATAATTATGATCTCTTATTATATAAAGGTACGTTCATAAAAAAATTAAAAACTTTATAGATACTGATATGATATAATGTTTCTTATGAATAAAGAATCTATACTCAATTACCTTAGCGATGTTAAAAGTAAATACCAAGAGGAAGGCTTTATTATAAAAGCTCTCTTTGGTTCATACTCTCGTGATGAAGCTAATAGCGATAGTGATATTGATATTTTAGTAGAAGCTACACCTAAATTTGCTAGTAAGTATGGATTTGGTGCAATAGCTCGGATTAAAGAGATTCAACAAGAGATGAGTAAATCACTTGGCATTCAAGTTGTTTTAGCTGATAGCTCAGGTATGGGACGAACTGGTAAAAAGTTTATTATAGATAGAGCTATATATGTCTAAAGAGCCTATAAGTAAAATTTATCTTATCTTAGAAAAGATTGATTATGTAGAACAGTACAGCACCACAAAGTGTCAAGACAACTAATATAAAATCCTTATTCCAACTCTAGCCTGTTACCTTATGCCTCAACTTTCATTTTATTTTTATTCATCGTAATCCTCATCTTCATAACTTGAGTATTCACCATCATATTAAACATAAGCCAATTAGTACATAAATCTTTAATTGGGATAAAAAATCAATACTCTTTAAGCATCTCATCTAAAAGAGTAAAAAGTTTTTTTGATGAAGATTCCATATCTTTAAAGTTTTGAGTAATAGTACTTAGATTTTCATCTAATAAAGTAGAACCATCTTCTACAAATTTAAAATTTTCAATTAAAGCATTGTGTACAGTGGCATGATAATTATTCATCTGCTTATAAGCAGAAGTGTGTCCAAAAATTTCTTTACCATCTTTGTCATACCATTTTCCCATACGACACTCATGATGAGTTGAAATTTTTGCGTCTCTTTTTTCATTAAGGATGATGTCATAAGATAGTGTTTTAAATATGATGTGATCAAGTTTTATAAGCGTTGTAAACATACCCCTTTGTATCTCGTTTGAAGAGAGAGCATTTTTTTCTGCTATGTTATTTAAATCAGTAAAGGTAACTTTAAAATTCTCAATTAGTTGTGTTGATTCATTTGCTATGTCACTAATAGCATCAGAATTCATGCGTATATCGTTTGCATCTTGTTGTATGGTTGAGATACTTATCTCTATCTCATTTGTAGCTTTTTGAGTTCTCTCTGCTAGTTTTCTTACTTCATCAGCAACAACTGCAAAACCTCTACCATGCTCACCTGCACGCGCTGCTTCTATAGCTGCATTAAGTGCAAGTAAATTTGTTTGATCAGCTATATCTTTGATCAGATTTACAACTTCAGATATCTCACGACTTCTATTCTCAAGATTTACAATACCTTCGTGAGAAGATGATATATTTTCTACAAGTGATATAATTTTTGTAGATATTTCATCAACGTTTGAAAGAGAAGATACCGACTCTTTTGCAGTTTCAGTTGCTTGAGTAGAGATGACTTTTGCACTTTTTTCTGCTATAACTAAATCATCTTGTACAATTCTAAAGCCTTCTGCCAAATCACCTTGAACATCACTTAACACCGATGACAATTTTGATTTTTTCATCCCTTTTGTGCCTATAATGATTTTACTAACAGCGTCATTCATAGACTTTACAAATAATTTAAAGTGCCCTTTTAAACCCTCACTATTTGGCACTCTAATTGAGTTTTCATTATTAGCACTTTGAACACTTACTTCTGTACTTCTTAAAAGAGTTTCTACTTGATCAAGTAGATTGTTTAGTGCCCATGCAGATTTAGCTTCTGTAGAGTTGTCTTTAGGTATGTTTGTAACACGACCTTCTAAGTCTCCATTAGCCGCTTTTTCCAAAATTTCTAGTATCTTAGTGTTCATATCTGAACTACTGCTTTTGCTTTTAAATAGAGATAATAAACTCATTATATGTTACTCCTTTTTGTGCACAAATATCTAGTAGATATTGAAGTGATTTATCTACACTTTGTGTTGCTTCAATCTCCAACATTTTTTTATAAATTGGTTTAATTTTTTCTATAGATTCAAAACTAGGACGAATACGAACTGAAAAGTAGCCTATAATATTTCCTCTATTATCTAAAGATGGAGTAACATTAGTATAGACCCAATAAGAATTTTTCTTTTTAGTTTTGTTTATAACTAAAGCAAAAGCCTCCTCTTTGTTTTGAATCTGTTGCCATATAATTTTAAATATAGCTTTTGGCATATCTTCATGCCTAATAATCGAGTGAGCAGAGCCAAGTAACTCAGTTTCAGAGTATTCAGCAAACGCTACAAATACCTCATTAGCATATGTTATGCGACCTTTAGTGTCAGTTTTAGATATAACAAGAACTTCTTTAGGGACTTCTAATAGCATAAAATTTCCTTATATTGCTTAGTATATCAAAAATAAATAAATATAATTATAAATTAATTTAGGATACACATAAAAATAAGCATAATCAAAAAATTGAGTAATTTACTTAGAATAACCTGCTCTATTTAGCATCTAAAAGAGTTGATACAGATATTTTGAACAGCACCTCAGCGAAATTATGCCAAAATACATTATCCTAAAGTTATTCACTTTTTCAAAAGGACACAGATTTATGATGCGTTATTTTTCACTTTTACTATTGTTTAGCATCTCACTATGTGCCATTACTATTTCACCTAGTACTCAAAAAATTGATCATTTTACATTGCCATATTTTTATGATGTCAACAATACATCAACTATTCAAACTGTACAGATGAAAGATTTTAATCAAACTATATCAAATCAATACTCTTTTGGATATACAAAAGCTAGTATTTGGTTCAAGTTTACTATTAATAATACAAGCGATAAAGAGGATTTTATTTTGTATTGTTTAGAGCCTAATTTAGACCATGTTGACTTATATACAAAGCAAAATGGTTTATGGGTAGAAGAAAAAAATGGTTTGAGCGTACCCTTTAAAAAGCGTACAATTTCTACTGCTAATCCAGCTTTTAATATTCATATAAAAGCACATCAGAGTACAACAATTTATGTTAAAAGTTCTACATCTTTATCTAATATTGGAAACTTTCAGATTTATACTAGAGAAGCTTTTCTTGTTGGTGACAATTATGCATTACAGTCTGTTTACTTCTTCTTTTTGGGAGGCTGTGTTGTTATTGCTTTTTTAAATATTTTTTTATTTTTTAGATTAAAAGAGTCTATGTATGCCTACTATGTAGGGTACGTTATATCTTTAGGGCTTTTTGTTATGGTCTTTAGTGGTACAAACCAGATGGTAGGCTTAGAAAACTTACGCTTTCTTTTTTTAGCTACTCCATCGCTACTTGGAGTTTTTCTCACCCTCTTTACCATCAAATTTTTAAATGTCTCTACACACTCACCTATTTTATATAATATATTACGTTTTTTAAGCCTTGTAATGGGTGTATTAGCTCTACTTATCACTATTGATCAGACACCTTGGTACACGATTATGAATAATGTCACTACTCTTGTATTTATTGCATTAGTATATACAGCAGTTTATGTTTGGTTTAAAGGAAACACCCTTGCCAAAAGTTATTTATTTATAATGCTAATCAACATTATTGGACTTGGAATGATGGCAAATGTATATACAAATGATATGCCAAATAACTACTTTACTTTATATACTTTTGTAGCTACATCATTTTTAGAGATTAGTTTTTTCTCTTTGATTTTAGCTAACCGCATAAATGATGAACTTTCCAAAAAAATTAAACTTCAAAATGAATCCATCAAGAAGAAAAAGGCTTATCAAAAAAACCTTGAACATGATGTAAAACTACGAACACAAGAGCTAGAAATAGCACAAGAACTTTTAATAGAACAAGCACATAAAGATTCTCTGACCAACCTTTACAATAGACGACATTTTACAAAACTTGCTTTACAAAATTTTGAACAAACTCAGACTGATGATGGTGTATTTAGTCTTTTTATGATTGATATAGATTTCTTTAAAAAAATCAACGATAACTATGGTCATCAAGTAGGTGATCTTGCATTACAATTTATAGTTAAACATATAGTAGAGGCCTTTAAAAAAAGTGCTATTATAGGAAGGTATGGTGGAGAAGAGTTTATTGTATTAGTTCCTGATTGTAACAAAGAAGAAGCACTAATTGAAGCTGAAAATTTACGTTCTAGTATCGAGTCTAGTTCATTAAAACTAGATGACAACTCTTTTATAAAGATGACGGTTAGCATTGGTATAGCACCATATCAAAAATCTTGCACACTAGATACACTCATCCAAAGAGCAGATAAAGGACTTTATGAAGCTAAAGATAAAGGACGAAATCAAGTAGTTTTATCTTAAAAACACAAAAATACTTGTAATTTTAGAGTTTCATTATTGACTTTATGCACTTGCTTGTATCTTTAGTAAAACAACACCAAACACTATAGATACAACGCCAACTATTTTATATAAATTCATATCTTCGTTAAAAATTAACCACCCAAGTAAAACAATTAGGGCTGTACCAGTTCCTGCCCAAATCGCATATACTGTTCCAATCTCTATTGATTTAGTAGCATAATAAACAAAGCTAAATGAAATAATATATAAAACAGTTATAACTGCACTCCACACATATGTATTGCCTTGTGTAGCTTGTTTTATAGAGAGTGTCGCCATAACTTCAAATAAAATTGCACTTATGAGATATATCCAATGCATCAACATCCTTTATTTTGAATAGCTTTGAACTTTTCAATAGTTTCATTTTAGCTTTTCTTTTCAATAGGTAGATTTTTAATTTATTCAGTCTTATTATATATATAATAAGCTTAAAATAGATAGTAAATATTATTTAGTCAGTCCTGAAAAAACCAATTTTTACTAAAATATCCTAAAATAATTCCACTTATTATTTAGCAAACAGATTTTTCATCAAGAATAAATATTGAAGGTGTAGGATGCTTTTTTGTATTTCTTCCATAGCTCTCATAAGCAAAGAAATA
>WFNF01000134.1 GCA_015488775.1 Helicobacteraceae bacterium | reverse complement strand
TATTTCTTTGCTTATGAGAGCTATGGAAGAAATACAAAAAAGCATCCTACACCTTCAATATTTATTCTTGATGAAAAATCTGTTTGCTAAATAATAAGTGGAATTATTTTAGGATATTTTAGTAAAAATTGGTTTTTTCAGGACTGACTAATTATCTTTATCGTTTTTAAACTTTAGATAAATATAATATCTATAAAATAAAATCACTATATTTATAAACATCCATAAAACTAAAATATCTGTTTCAACCATACCATGTAGATAGTACACAATAACCAAGCCCATAAAAAAGACAGATATAAGTATCTTTTTTAGCTCACCATATAAAAATTCTAGTTTTTGGAAAAATATTTTATCTTTGTACATAATGTATATTGTATCACATAATTTAAAAAAATATTTTATAATTATTTTTTTTACTTTTATTATCTAAATAAATTATAAATATCAACGATATTTTATATAATAAATTATATTATTAGACAAAGGGGCATGATATGCTAAAATTTTTACTAGTCTTATCAATTTTATCAACAGTTCTTAGCGCAAAATATACAAATTGCTATTTTCAAAATCCACATTTTAGAGATATCTGTAAAGATGCAACCTCTAGAGGTGTGAGTGTTCATTATGCTAATGTATTTTTATTGTCATATAAAACAAAAAAGTATGACTTTAAATCTTACCGTTACTTAAAACCTAAATATAGAGTAAAACATAACTCAGCAGAGATAAAAGCGAACAATACCTTAGTTAAGTACGTTCCAGCTATGGTAAAGCACCTAAAAAAGTATTCAAAAGTTTATGATGAAGCGGAAAAGCGTTACTCAGTAAATCGTGAGGTTATAGCAGCAATCTTGATGAAAGAGACAAGATTAGGAAAGATAAATCCTCCACATGATGCTTTTAGTGTTTTTAACACCATTGTATATAAACTCAAACCAAAAACTAGAAGAGATAGATGGCTCATGGAGCTTGGAAAAACAAACATGGCATCACTCATAACATACTGTTACCATAGAGGAGCTTCCCCTTACGCGTGTAAGCTACCAAGCTCTTACGCTGGCGCAGTTGGGATATCTCAATTTATGCCAAACTCATTTAAGTATATAGACTCATATAAATCAAAATATGGAGATCTTACAAAAATCGAAGATGCGATTATGTCAACTGCATCTTTTTTACATAAAAAAGCTGGTATGAACACACTTGTAGAGTTTGATAAGTTCAACGACTTACCATCTATTGAGTCAAAATGGTATGAGTTCGATTATGTAACAAGAAATTCAAGTTTTGCTTACCAAAGAAGCATAAGATATAAAAAAAACTATAACTGTTTTGCTTGTGGCAATAAAAAACTCGCTTATTTAAGCGAATGTACTAAAAAAATAATGGTTTATAATCAGTCATCAAACTACGCCATAGGCGTACTTAGACTAGCTTATGATGCACACTACAAACTAAAAAATATATAGTAAAAACATTAAATAATATTTTTTAATGTTTTTGTAAGTATTAAAACTTTATAATTACTCTAAGATAACAAATAAAGGGGTAATTATGTTAGAATCAAATATTAAAAATCGTAGAAGACCTAGACCATTTGCACCATATATGTTTTTACTTTTACAAGTAACTGCCGTTTCTATCATAATCTACATAATTGCCTACATTAGTTATTTTGATCAAAGAGTACTTGTTGGTACTACAATAATTGGTTTGATGTACTGTACAAAATTTTTTAATAGAACTATCTATATTTTAAATAGATGTAAACCTTACGACAATATGAGAAAAATGGATAAACAAACTTTTATTAAAAACTTTTAATTAATCTTCAGAATATAAAATATTTATTTGTTTTATCAAAATAAATAGATATTTTTTACATAAAATGTAAATATTCTACACATATACTCCATTTTTACACACTAACTTAAAATTTATGTTACATATCAAATTAATTTAATAATCTTTGTCTTATAATATCTCAATTAAAAATCGTAGGAGATATATAATGAAAAAAATCGCATTAATCGCAGGGGCTCTTTTAGTAGCTACTTCAACTTTAAGTGCTGACGCGTTCAGTAAATGTGCAGGATGTCACGGTGCAAACGGTGAGAAAAAAGCATTAGGTAAATCACATGTTATTAACACTTTCACAAAAGCTCAAATTGTAACTGCTATACATGGTTACAAAGATGGTACATATGGTGGGTCAATGAAAGGTCTTATGAAAGGTCAAGTATCTTCTTTATCTGAAGCTGACATCAAATACATCTCAGAAAAAATCGGTAAATAATTTACCACTTTAGAGTCTTTTGACTCTAAAACTATTTCAAACTTTCCCACTTAAAAACCAATTACACAAACATAAATCTAAATTAATGTATCATACCCTTAAAAATAGGTAAACAACTTGTTAAAAACTATAATTCTATCCCTAAACATACTTTTGTATGGATGTGCCAATATGTCTCAAGAGGAGATTGCTATAGAAAACCAAAACTTTAAAACATCTAATGAGTGTAGTTACTTTGATGGTTCATGTGTAAATGATGATGAAGTTGTAACAAACTTTGAGACCTACGCACACTACGATGAAAAAACAGATGAGTTAGTTATAGATATACACTCTTGGATATATGAACCTACTACAAGCCAAACAAAAAAAGATGCTTTTATCTCCTTGATCAAGAGTTATACTAACTATGATGGTGAGGTTGTTAGTGATATAGATAAAAGAACAAGTCTTTTTTTAGCAGATAACCAAAGTTCAGAAACACTACTTATAAACCTAAATAACAAAACATACACACTAAATGACTCAAACGGTGCAGGTGATATAGTAGATGAGATAAGACTTAACAAAAATGAGTACAAAAACCTTATAGATAAAAAAAGTTTTACCTACAAAGTTTTAATGCCCAAAGATGATAAAAGAGTTTTTACAGGTAAGGTTTTTAATCTTGATCAGAACTCTACAAAGGTTGTTAGTGACATAGATGACACCATAAAGATATCTGAAGTTTATATATCTAAAGAGGCTTTGTTAGCTAACACCTTTTTAAAACAAAGTAGAGTCGCACCAAAAATGTTAGATCTTTTTAAAACATTTAAAGAGGAAAATCCAAATTGTAGTTTTCATTATGTTTCTGGAAGCCCTAAACAGTTATACCCATTTTTAAAAGAGTTTATAAAAACAAGTGGTTTTGATGAGGGTGAACTTGTTTTAAAACCTTTTAATTTTGATATTTTAGGTGGAGATTTTTACAACTTTTTTGACTCTGAGTCAACTTACAATCATAAAATAAAAAACATAGGTAAAATGTTTGAAGATTTTAAAAACTCTAAGTTTATCTTAGTTGGAGACAGTGGAGAGAAAGACCCAGAAGTTTACGCTTATCTATATAAAAAATACAAAAACCAAATTAAAAAAATATATATTAGAAACGTAACAAAAGAGAGCTTAGATAATGAGCATTTTGAAACACTTTTTGGATTATATGCTAAAGATGTGATTTTAATAGAACCTTAAAAACATTTTATTTACTTTAGGGCACCTCTAAAAACCCTAGTGCCCCTCAGCATTACATAGGAGTTTACAATCAAGGCAATCTTTTGCAGACCTAGCCAAAGCTAAGTCAAAAAAGATTAACGCAGAGTGTGAGCTCCTATGTAATGCCCAAAGGGAGGGATAAAAAAAGCGATATTTAGTAAAACTTTTAATCGCCATAGCTAAGGCTATGACTCATAAAAGCTTTTACAAAATCTCATCTTTTTTTCTTCCCTCTGAGGGGTACTAGGGTTTTTAGAGGTGCCCTTTAGGTAGTTACAATACTAAAAAAGGTAAAAAAAATGGAAATTAGTTATAAAAAGTGTGATTTGAATGCATTAACAAAAATGCAAAGTGAGTTCAATAGTGAACTTATACAATTTGAAAAAGATGAGACCTTAGGGATTGAACATTTTCCTTTTTTATCACTTGCATTACAAAAAGGATATACAAAGATACGTTATTCTTCACACAAAGTTCATGGTAATTTTTACCATATAGATAAAGAGCATGCACAAGCAATTGCAGAATCCTTAACTCACGATATGCTAAATTTTGCTTTAGAACTCACATGTTATGAAGAGGGTGCATCAGAGATATTGGCTTCTCAAATTAGTAGCGATATCACAATAAAAGATTTTTTGTTTTCACATAAATCTGGAGATGAGTGTACAGTAAATGAAGCTATATCTATCGCTAAAATTATAACAAAAACAAAAGCGGAAGTTTTTCATTTATGGGCAAGTGAGTTTGATGATGGTGCTTTAGACGCACTAACACAAACACTTATAGACTTAAATAACAAAACATTAAAACAATATGATGTTTGTGATACAAGACTACCAGAGCCTGATGATCAGATTTTTATAAAAGATTTAGATGAGCTTGTTGAAAAAAATAGATAAAAAATTATCTTAAAACACACCCATTTTAGTAAGTGCCTCTTTAAAACTAACATCTCCATTAGTTAGTGACATCATCTTTTTAAACTGTTTTGGCTTTCTTAGACTTAGTCTTGTAAAACGGTTATTGTCCTTAGACTCAAACTGTGCCCCAAAGGCGCAGTAGGCACAACCTGTTCTTTTTTCACCACTAACACTAACACCGTTTATAAGTTTATCATCATAGATGCTACTGTACTCTAAGTTATATTTTTTTATATATGCCCAGATATCTTTTTCACTAAAGATACTTAGAGGTCTGCTTTTTGCATCACCCTCGTAGATATTGCAACCATATTTTAAATAGTTGTCTTTACGCATCTTTGACTCTAGTGCTGATGTTCCAATATATGGTTTTTTTTGAGTTTGTTTTTCATAAACTTTAAATGGGTCTTTTTTTAAGATATCGCAACATTTGTTAGTTATGTTATAGGGCTCATCTATAAGGTAACGCCACTTTTTTGCTAGCTTAAATGAGCTTAGATTTTGTCCCTTACTTCCTATGCCTTCAAGATACATCCTTCTTGAGTTAGCATTTTTAGGTGTTGGATGTTTTAAGTCGTAAACTGCTCTTGTTACCTTTTTTGAAACAAGTGGAAAACCTAGGGTTTTTACTAACTCATTAAAAGTTTGCTTTGGTTGAAGAGTTACAAGGTTTGTAGTTTTTTTAATATGTTCTAAAATCTCAACATACTCATTTGTTGTATTACAAAAAACAGCCTCAACATCTTTATAAAGTGTGCGAACCAAATGTAAAAGTACAGTTGAGTCTTTTCCACCACTATAAGAGATATAAACCTTCCCATTTTGGGACTTATAAAACTCTTTTATTCTGTTTTTTGCATGTTTGATTTTTAGATTTAGTGGAAGTGCTTTTTTTAACTCTAAAGCGAGTAGTGTTGTTTTATTGCCACCAAGTTTTGAGAGTTTTTTTAGGTAATTATATAAGGATTGTCTAGTTCCAAGTCCAATTTTTGCAACTATGTATGCTACACCAAAACCTAAAGAGCGAAGTTTTAGTATCTCATCTTTAAAAGAGTCAAACATAGATGCTGAGTATGAACCACAAAGTCTAGCCACGTAAAAATCCTTTTTTTAAATAATACAATAATTAAGCTTTACAAATTATCACATATATAAAAAACAGTTTAGAACATTTGGTTTTATTTTAAAAGATAATGGTATATGAAGTTTGAAAAAGAAGATTCAAAGGACTACTAAACCTTTGAATCTATTAAGGAGTGATTTAATGTTCTAAATCTAAAATGAAAAATATGTCTGAGGGTCTACTACCTCCTCATCCATGTTTGTATTATAATCTCTAATTGTGTAGATAATGTGTAGAATCTATATATATGTAGTATACTAGTTTTATGAATATGTTCAAACTATATATTAGTTTCCCTCATATCACTATGATATACTCGTTACACCTCTCCCGAGGTGTAATGCATATAAATGTTAAAATCACCAAAATATTTTTAAGTTATCTTTGTTTTGTGAAAACTTAATGACATTAAATATTATTTGTATAGTTTGAGTTTTTTTATCTGATTTGGCTTTTGTATGCATTCCACCTCATGAGAGGTGGAACGAGTCATAATAGCTACAACTTTTGTTGTATATTTTTTACTTAACAATCTTTAGCTAAAAGTGCATCTTTTAGCTCTTTGTATATTTTTTCACCCTTAAGTTTTTTAACGATTGCTAGTGCAAAACATATAGCAGTTGCTGGTCCTTTTGAGGTTAAGATGTTTTGTTCCTCTACAACCATATCTCCATCAGCTTTATAGCCATTGAGTTTTATCTCCTCTTCTACTGATGGGTAACAAGTGTAGTTCTCTTTTAAAACACCTGCTTGTTTTAATGCGTATGGTGCAGCACATATAGCAGCAATTTGTTTTTTATTTTCGTCCATATCACATAATAATTTTTGAACATATTTGTCTTTTGCTAGTAGAAGTGTTCCACCCCATCCACCAGGTAAAACTATCATATCTATCTGGTCACTAGATATATCTTTTATATGTACTTGTGTCCCAATGTTAATATTGTGTGCACCTTGTGCTAAAATATTGTCATCTAAACGGGCAATTAAAACATCTATATCAGCTCTTCTTAACACATCTATAATGCTAACTGCCTCAATCTCTTCAAAACCTTTTGCTAGTGGGATAGCTACTTTAATCATTTTTGGCTCCTTTTTTAACCCAAGTTATTGTATCAAAATTAAAACAAATCATTATGTGGAAGTAGTTTAAAGTCTGTTGATTTCATAAAGTCTAGGTCTGAGATGTTGTCACCAGCTCCTATGCTTAGGATTGGAGATAGTTTTTCCATTAGGTACTTTACCCCATACTCTTTGTTTAAAAAGTTTGGAAGTATCCCAAATGAGTTTCCATTTTCATAGATGTAGTACTCATTATGCTTAGATATAAAGCCATCTAGACCTGTTTTTATCTCTTTTAGAACTTCTATGTTGTCTAACTTGTTTTTGTTGTATATGCTTATGTAGTAGCCGTCTATAATTTTTATCTGTATATTGTTATCTAGTAACTCTTCTAAGTCTTTAAAAATAGTTTTTATGGGTGTTATCTTTTTGTACTCTTTAGATATATACTCATCCCACTCTTGATCAACTTTGTTATCTTTTAAGATCAAGCCACCAAAGTTTAAAATGGCATACTTAATCTTTGGATTTTTATAAAAAACTGTTCTTTGGTAAGATGCTAGGTTTCTAGCAGTTGTGGGTATGAAATTTATATCAGAATCTATGATTTTATCTATAAAGATTTTTGTACCCTCATAAAAGTATGAACTCTCGTTTCCATCTTTATCATAAGAGGCTACAACAGTTTTTTTTGAAAAGTCTGTTTTTCTTTTTGTTTGGATTAGTGTGTCATCTATATCACTAAAAAATGCAATTTTATTTACCATTATGAGTCCTTCTTTAAAACATTTTTTATTATAGATAGAACCATGTAAGGTAGTTCTTTATCTTCTTCAATAGTTACATTTTTTTCTTGTGCTAATTGGACTAGGTGTTGAATATATTTTGAGTTTATATCTTTAACTAAGATTATAAAAGGTACACGTCTAAGTAAAACTCTTGTACTCTCACCAATACCTGGTTTTATGTGGTTTAGGTCATCAACTCCATACTTTTTCATTATTTGATCAATAAATGCGTTTGTTGTTTTGTTTAAAGTGTTATTTTTAGAGATTAACTCTTTTTTTTCTATCTCTAAAGTTGATATAGTTTTCATCATATCATCTATAAACCATAAACTTAAATCACTATTTTTATACTCACTATAGTATTTACAACCATGAAAGTCACCCTCTTTTATATATGTATCGTTTAGTATGCTTCTACTAACCAAACCAGATATAGTTGAGTTAAGTGCAGATGATGGTATAAGATAATCTTCGTTACTAACAGAGTTATCTGCAACTCCAGATATATCTGAAACAACATAAAGTGAGTCACTTATAGAGGTGTTATGCTCTTTGTTATACTTAGCTATAAATAACTTTAGTTCTCTATTTATAACCCCCTTGCCTGTCCATCCATCTATAAACACAAACTCTTTGTTTGGATTATTTTTATGTATATGTGTTAGTGCTAGGTTGTCTATCTCTCTATCTCTAATAATTGAGATTGAGTAGTGTTTTACATCTCTTTTGAAAACATCTTTTAAAACCCTTTTTAAAAGAACCCCTATAGGTGTTCCTGCTCTAAGTAGAGATACTAAAACTATATCTTGCTTTTTGTTTAGATTGTAAGCAAGAGTAAAAATATCTTTAGCAAATTTGGTTTTATTAAGCGCATAAACATGTTTAAATGTTTCAAGATATAGCTCTGATGGTTCATACTCTTTGTTTATTATTTCTGAGTAGTGGGATGTTCCACTTTGGATTAAATACTCTTTTTTGTCTATATCTGTAAAACCAATATCTATAACTTTAACTAAAAATTCAACATCACTCTCTAAATAACTTCCACTAAATTTCAAAAAATATCTCCATAACTTTAAATTTATTTTCTAGTTGCTCTTTAAGTGTAAAATTCTTTGGTAGAGATATGGTCTCATAACAAAGTATTACATAATCATAATCTCTATCTGAAACATTATATAAAAAATTGTCTATAGATTCATGATAATTATCTTTAAACTTTATAACTGAACTTATGTCACCATCAATATTTATAGGACTTCTAGTTGTAGATTGACAATAAGCATCAACACCATTTTCCTCTAAATATTTTGCATAAAGGTAAGGTGGATAGGTAAACTCTGCTGTTCCTAAAACTAACACTTTTTTATCTTTTAATATATTTAAGTCTATATAATTTTCAAAATTTAAGTTAAGTTTTTTAACCCCGTACCTAGAAAAATTGTAAGGTATGATTGAGTTTATATCATCTTTTTTTGAGCTTACAGAAACTATGGTGTCATCAAACTCAAGATTATTTCTATCGAAGGTGTATGAAGCATCACATAAAGATAAACACTCAAGAGTTTTTGAGTTATTTTTTGAGAAATTTATAACTGAAACTAGATAGTATTTTGAAACATCAGGAAATATCTCTTTTAATTTTATAACAATATTTTCTGCTGTTTTACCTGTACTTATCTCATCATCTACAAGAACTATTCTAGTTATATTTTTACATATACTTAGTATATCTTCATCATGAGGTTTATAAAATATATGGTGAGAAGCGTGGGAGTGTAACTCCTCAAATGAAAATAGTTGCTCTTTTGATGTTTTAAATCTAGTTGATTGCATATAAAAACTGTTCTCTTGATTTGATTGCTCATAAACACCTTGACCTAAGGCTGTTGCTGCTTCTGCAAAACCTATATATAAAGTAGGTTCATCAGTTTTTGGGACAAGATTTGCTAAATCTTTATAAGTTTTTTCCATTATTGATGGTTTTGTGGCTAGATGTTTTCCCGTAACCTTGCTTATAAAGAAAAAACCTCTTTTTTTATTTATTCTTGAGCCAAATGAAACAAATTTACTTAAGTTGGTAAAATTGTCTATATTTAATACACCTGTCTTTATATTGATTTTGATAATGTTTCTCCTGAGATATATAAAATATTGGTTTGATTTGTAGAGGATTTTATAACACTTCTAAAACATAGAGGTGTTATAGTTTTTAGATTGATACGCGCAGTGTTAAACTATTTTAAAGCACTTATTATTTTTGCTTTCATATCTATCTCTTCTTGACATATATTTCCATCTGATTCTGAGATATAATCAAGTAGATTTTCAATCATTGGTGGGTATTCAGGATAAGGTTTAACTTTACCAACTTCTGAAAGTAGTTTTGCTATAGTTATAGTCCATTTTGTAGGGTTGTCTATAACATTAAGCATAGTTTCAAGATGTATCTCAAAAAGTTCTATAGACTCTTGAGCTAATTCTAACTCATTTATCTCATCTATTTCGTTGATCAGATCCATACAAGCAGTTACTTCTTCTGTTTCAGCTTTTTTGTCTGCCATAGTCATTAAAACCATACTGATAACAATAGCATTTATAAACTTTTTCTCTTTAGAAAACTTCTCTGGTGTATATTGTCTAATCTTTTTGTTTGACTCATTATACATCTGTGTAGCTTTTTTCTTTATTGCGTCCCAATCCATTTTATATCCTATATTTTTTAGCATTATACAGTTTCAATAAGTGTAACTTACTGAAACTGTAAACTAAAACTATAAAAATTTACTTTTTACAGTTTGAAGTGTTTGTTCAAGTTTTTTATCTCTAGTTGGCTCACCAATAGCAGAAAATTTCCATTCACCATTTCTTCTATAAATCTTTCCAAGTACCATAGATACATAACCTGAAAATTTTGAGTCACTTGCAATGTTAAAAGTTGCAGAAATATCATCAACTCTATCTGGAGTTCCCTCATAAAGTCTAATAGACGCAAAAGGGATAGTAGCAAAATCATGCCCTTCATAAGAGTTAAGTACAAATACAGCTTGTTCAACATCAGCAGGAATAGAGTTTAAGTTGATAGAGATAACTTCATTATCTAAACCATCATCTCCATCTACATCACCAACTGTATCATCACCTGAGTGTTTAATACCATTAGCATTTAGGTTTCCAAAATAAACTATGTTTGTTAGTTCTTTGTTAGCGTTAAAAAGGCCAACAGATAAATCTAAATCTACTGCTTCTTTTTTTTCACCACCAAAAAAACCTTTTTTACTTATAGCACCCCAGTTTGCACCAATACAAAAGCTTGTTAGTTTACCACCACCAGACTTCTCTAGGGATATTTTTTGTCCCTTAACTAGATTAATTGCCATATTATGCTTTCACTCCATAAGTGTCACAAAAACCTTTAAGTCCACTGTTAAAACCAGTACCCTCAGCTTTAAATCTCCACTCACCATCTTTTCTATATAAAGATCCAAATAATATAGCAGTTTCTGAAGAGTAATCTTCATCTAACTCATACTTAGCTAGCTCTTTACCATCTGCATCATTTACAATTCTTACAAACGCGTTACTAACTTGACCAAAGTTTTGTTTTCTTACAGTTGCTTCATGGATAGTTACTGCAATTGCAATGCTTTGGTACTTTTCATCTACTTTAGATAAATCAATATCTATAACTTCGTCATCACCATCACCATCACCTGTTAGGTTGTCACCTTGGTGAACTACAGAACCATCTGTACTTTTTAGGTTGTTAAAAAAGATAAAATCGCTATCTGCTGTTGCTTTATTGCTAGCATCTAACATAAATATAGAAGCATCTAAATCAAAATCTGTTCCTGTATCTGTTGCGTTTGTATCCCAACCTAATCCAACTTTAATATTTTTTAATCCTGGTGCCTCTTTTGAAAGTGAAACTCTTCCACCCTTACTTAAACTTACTGACATTAAATGTTCCTTGTAATTAATTTTTATTACTTTAGTTAAATACCTATTAAATACATATTAAACCAAAGCTATTTATAAATGCAATCTTCAATTGCAATTATTTATGTGTAAATATTAGCAGATATAAAATAATACAAATTAAATGATAAGCAAAATAGTATGTTTTATGTTTCACTAAGTTACTTTATAGATTTTTAGAGTTACCAATTATCTAAAGTTTTTGATATATTTGACATCTTTGATATATTTTGTCAAAAGGATTATAATGAAACAAATATTAATATTTATTATGCTTATAAGTGTTATAAGCTCCTGCTCCTCTGATAGTGTAGTTGACTTGGGTTCAAATAAAGATGGTAATACAAAAGCTCTTGATTTAGATAGTAAAGATGATATCAAAAACGATTCTAAAGATGACATTGATAAAACAAATGATGGAACTATTAAATGTGTTGATGAGTATTATAAAAGTGAGATATCTCCATATATTCAAAACTGTAAAGTTTGTCATACTGATGAGGGTGTTGCTAAAAATACAAGGTTAGTATTTGGAGATAATTTAAAAATTAACCAAAAAACTCTTATAGATTATATGTTAGCACACCAAAACAACATTATACAAAAAAATAGTGGTGTTTTAGAACATAAGGGTGGAGATACTTTTGATCAAAGTGTTATAGATAAGTTCACTAACTTTAAATCTTTTAGTACAAATATCCCATTATGTAAACTTTCTCAAAATAGGTCTTTAAGTCCATTGTATATTGATGATTTAGTTCTTATGGATTATAAAGAGGCTTTAGATAAGTTAGTTCAAAGAGTTTATGATAGAAGTGCTACTGAAGATGAGTTAGCTAGTGTTTCAACTAAATCTGATTTAGAGTCTTATATGGACACAATGATGAAAGATGAAAAGTTTTATGATTGGTTGATGCATGAGTTTAACGATATTTTTCAAGTTGATCAATTTTTAGGAACAGCTGGTGTTACTTACTTTCCAACTTCAAATGCTAAATGGTTTATGAAATATAATAAAACTGATAAACAAAAATATAACTATCTAATGCATGGTATAAATTATGGACATGTAAGACAGATATTAGAGTTAATCTCCCATGTTGTTAAAGAGAAAAGAGATTTTGGTGAGATTTTAACTGCTGATTATATTATGGTAAACCCTTTTACTGCTGTATCTTGGGATTTAAATAACTCTGAGCATTATGATCAAAGTAAGTGGGGTAGTTTTATGTATGATCAAGGTGATGATTATAAAAAATACTCATGGTATGATTTTAAAGAGGCAAAGATTGCTATATATGGTGTAGAAAAAAAGAAAGCTAGAGAGTTTTCTGTACATGACAACAACTTAACACACTATCCTCATGCAGGGATACTTAGTGACTTGATGTTTTTGTGGAAGTACCAAACTACAGTTACAAATAGAAATAGACACAGAACAAGTAAAATAGCTAAATTCTTTTTAGACTTAGATATAGAAAAAATTGCTATAAGAAGTGCTGGTGATGTTGGGGTTGGAAATACATATACAAATCCAACAACTCAAAATCCAAACTGTACAGTTTGTCACTATGTTATGGATCCTATTGCTGGTGCTTACCATAATTTTAATCATGTTTACGGGTCACTATTTTATAGACCAAGACCAGGTGGTTGGTTTGATATAAATGAAAAAGATATGTTTAGCATAGGTTACTCTATTATAGATGTAATGCCAGATAAGTATAGAAACAACTCTTTACAATACTTAGCTAAAAAGATAACAAGTGATGAGCGTTTTGATAGAACCATGGTAAAACATTTTTACAAGGCGTTAACATCAAAAGAACTTTTAAGTTTCCCAAAAGGTAGCAATCTGAACTACAATGAGCTTTTACAAGCTTATAATCTTCAAGAGCAGATTGTAAATCAAATCATAAAAAGATGGAAAGACTCAGGTCGTAATGCACAAGAGTTAATCAAAGATATAGTTACAAGTGAACTTTTTAGAACTAAAGATATAAGTACAGATGTTCATACTCTAGAGTTAGATAGAGTCACAGCCTCTGCAAAACTGATAACATCTGAGCGTATCTATAACAAGTTAGAAAACAAGTTTAAAACTTTTAGCCATTTTTCTAACTTTAATTCTCAATGGCACGAGCTTCAAACAACTTATAAACTTTTATATGGTTCTATAGATAATAATCTTCAAAGTGAAAGAGATTATGAGATGAATGGGATAAAAGCTGGTATTCAAAAACGCGTAGCCTTTGATGTTGGATGTGAAACAACCACCTTTGATTTTTATTCAAAACTATCTCCACATGTTATCTCAAAATATGTAGATGAAAACACAACACCTACAAGTGCAGAAAATATAGTAAAAATCAAAAAAAATATACAGTATTTGCATGAGTATCTTCATAATGAAAAACTTCCATTAGATTCTGATGAGTTAGGTTTTACTTACGACTTACTTCTTCAAACATATAATGACTTTAAAGCAAATGATAACAAAAATGTTTCTTGTGCAACTTATGAAGCTTATGGTGAGGATAAAAAGAATAATATCTTTGCTTCAAGGGGTGAATTCTTTCGTGATGATCCAAACTATATGATTAGAACATGGTCAGTTGTTATGAACTACCTTGTTGATGACTTTTATTTTTATTTTGATTTAGATTCTAAAGGGGAAAAATAATGAAAAGAAGAGATTTTATAAAACTTTCTGCATTAAGTGCAGCACTACTTTTAGCACCAAGTAACTCTTACGCTTATGAGTATCCATCTTACGATGGTCCTTTATGGATTTTTATACATGTTAATGGTGGTTGGGATCCAACTATGGTTTGTAATCCACAACCCTCTTTAAACAACCTAGCTAAGGCTAAAACACCTAAAAAGGTGGGGAATATTGAGTATCTATCTTTTAATGATGATACAGATACTTTTTTTGAAAAATATTATAATGAGATGTTGATTATAAATGGTATAACTGCACAAACCAACGCACACTCAGCAGGATTTAAAAACTTTGTTTCAGGTGAGTTAGAGCGTGATTTTCCAACCTTTGGTGCACTTTTAACAAATGCATACAGACTTGAAAGCCCAATTGGACACATGATGACAGGTGGAACTTACCGTTATACAGCTGGCATCGCTAGTACTATAGCAGTTAGAAGTGGAAGGGATGTTTTAAACCTAGCTCATACAGATGCAAAAGCTAACTTTTCAAAACCTTTATATAGAGATTCAATTAACCAAAGATTAATCCAAGCTAAAAAAGCTAGGCTTGAAAGACTTATAGCAAAACATAGCTCTTTAGCTGTTGTAGATGAGCTAAACAAGTATAAAACAGCACATGAAAGTAGTTCAAGAATTTTAGATGTTATTGAGAATATAGATAAAGGTATCTATGGTGGAAGACAGTATGGAGCAACTCATCTAGGTATGGCTGGTTTTGCTTCGAACAAAATGACTCTAGTTATAAACACTGTTGAATCAGGTAATGGTGGTTTTGATACACATGGTGATCATGACGCTGAACACCCATTACGTTTAGATAATCTTTACATAGCACTTGATCAGATAGCTGAGGATGCTAAGGCTCTAGGTATCTGGGAAGATACTATAATAGTACCTTTTTCAGATATGGGTAGAACCCCTGAATATAACACTTTTAAGGGTAAAGATCATTGGCCTGTAACAAGTTTGATGATGATAGGCCCAAGAGTTCAAGGTAATAGAGTTATAGGTAAAACAAGTGCAGCTTTAGAGCCAACAAAACTAAATCCTGAAACCCTAGAAGTGGATGAGGAAAATGGTGTAGAGATAAACTACGCAGATATAAATCAACTTTTTAGAAGATACTCAAAAATAGAAAACACCACAGCGTGTAAAAAGTATAAACTAAGAGCAAATGAGTTTAATATGGATGCTTTTTTTACTTAATAGCATCTACTAAAATTTGAATATTTTGACTCGTTCCACCTCTCCTGAGGTGGAATGCATACAAAAACCACAGCAGATAAGAAAATTTAAACTATATAAATAATATCTAATGTCATTATGTTTTCACAAAACAAAGCTAATTTGAAATATTTTAGTAATTTTAACATTTATATGCATTACACCTCAGGAGTCGCCACGTTCAAATTTAGTTAACAATGATACCAAAAGTAACACTTTTTAGAGAATTTATTCCATGCTAGTTGCTTCTTTAGAGTTAAAGTTTTCATCATATTTACGATTATTTTTATAAAGAGAATGAGCAGTAATAAT
>WFNF01000133.1 GCA_015488775.1 Helicobacteraceae bacterium | reverse complement strand
TTGAGTTGGTTGAGAGTAGAATAGATTTTGAGATACCAACAAAACTAAAAAAAGCTATGCTGTTTTTGATTAAGTATCATATAAAAATATCACTTATAAATGAGATGTCAGCAAAAAAACTCGCAACATTTTTAGAATCTTTTAAAAAAGACAAACAACTTTTAGAAGATTTGATAAAACTTTATAAGGTAGATAATCAAGAAAGAGAGACACTTTATGAAAAAGAGAAGTTAGATTTTACAAAGGTATTAAAAATATTTGATATGATCTCAGAGTACTCACCAAAAAAATGGATTTCTGAGCAAAAAGAGCCACCAAAAGGGGAAGTTATCGCTATGCATATTCATAACAAAAACATCTCTTTTGTTAAAAAAATTATGAAACCTTAATCACCTCAACTTGGATAGACTTAAAAGCAGCAGTCAAGATCAACTCATCTGATTTATCTCCAAAGATAGCATTTATTCTTGATTTTACATGATGAAAAGTTGTAAAAAGAGTATTTGGCATAACCTTATCTGTAAACTTAACTCTTAGTGGCATAGACTCTCCAAACTCTGTTTTTAAAATAACGGTAGAAGAAAAATCATCTTTATCGTTTTCATTTACAAGTAAGATATCTTCACTATGTTTCTCTAAAAGCTTTGGTGTTTGCTTAGTTTGAGCAGCATTGTTATAGTGAGCTAAGGTTCTTCCAGTTGTTAGATGATAACCTGATGGTTTTTGCTTATTTTTAAACTCGCTTATTTGCCCACGCTCTTTATATTGATGATAAGTAAAATGACCTAAACCATCATCTGTTCTAAAATCAAGTAAGTGTAACACTGGAGTATCTTCAATATATACAGGCCATTGAAGTCCCCTTTTTCTATGTCTCTCTAGTCTTAGGTATGAAGCACCAGAGAAACGCCTATGAGCAACCTCTCTTACCTCATCCCAAACCTCTTTAGAGTTTTTATAGTTATAGCTACCACCTATTTTATTATCTAACATCTGTATAACTTCCCAATCATCAGGCAGATCAGATTCAACAAGTGGTTGAGATAGATGAAGTCTTCTCATAGCATTAACATACACACCAGTTTTTTCATAAGCAGACTTAACACCTATAACTACATCTGCTCTTTGAGCTATATCTGTCATAAAAAGTTCTTGAACCATTATAAACTCTAAGTTTTCAAAAGCTTTATCTATCTTATTTAGATTTGGATGTATATGTGTTAAATCTTCACCCATATTTAAAACAGCTTTTATCTTACCCTCTAACATAGCATCTACTAGTTGAGGTGTCATCAAACCAATCTCTTTAGGTTCTTGATAGTCTGGGTCATAGTATGGTAAACAACCCATATCACAAGCACCTTGAACATTGTTTTGACCACGAAGAGGCATAAGCCCTGCCCCAGTTTTGCCAATATTTCCAGTTAAAAGAGATAAATGAGTTATAGCCATAACTGCGTATGAACCATCAAGGTGTTCAGTTATACCTAATCCCCAAAAAAACATAGATTTTTTAACTGCATACTCTCTTGCTATATTTGGTATCATTTTAGCAAGATACTCATACCCAGGCATATCATCAAAATAGTGTGGATTAGAATATGGATCATTTAAGATTTTTTGGGAGTATTCATCAAACCATTTTGTTCTAGTTTCAATAAACTCTTTATTAAAAAGTTCCTCTTCTATTATAACTCTTGCCATCATATTTAATATTAAAAGATTAGCCTCATGAGGGATTATAGCCTTATGTTTAGCAACTTTCATAAGTTTAATCTCACGAACATCTAAAACAGCTAAATTGTTATGTTGTCTAGCTACATCAACTATACGGTTACTTACAATGGGATGTGCTTCTGTTGTGTTTGAACCCATTACTATAATAAATTCAGCATCATATATGTCATTATAAGGATTAGTTGCAGCACCCTCACCTATGGTTTTTCTCATCCCCTTAAGTGATGGTGAGTGACAAACTCTAGCACAGTTATCTACATGGGGCGAATTCATAGTATGGCGTGTAAATTTTTGCCAAAGATAAGCAGATTCACAAGATGTTCTAGCTCCACCGATTGAGCATATATGTTTATCCGAGTATGTTTCTCTAATATCATTTATTTTTAAAGCAGCTATTGAAGTTGCGGTATCTATATCTGTTTCATACCAAGTATCATCTCTTTCAACAAGCTTATCTTTTAAAGATGTTAAAAGTTCACTATTTTGATCAACAAAAGATTTTCTTACTCTTGGGGTTCTTAGTCTATCTTTTGAATCAACAAAATCAAAACCATACTTACCTTTTATACAAAGTTTACCTTGGGAAACTACACCATCTTTTGCAGCAGACATCTTAATGATTTTATTATCTTCAACGTGACCTTGTATATCACAACCAACGCCACAGTAAGTACAAACTGTATCTATTATTTTACTCATAAAAAGCTCCCAAAGGTTTTTACCTTAAATTATTATGCGAAATATACACTCTAAGGGCTTAAAAAGATTGGAAGTAAAATCAAATTTGTTTTACTTAAGTTAGCTTTTATAGTAAAACTTCTACCCTATTTCTACCATTATTTTTTGCTTTATATAAAGCATCATCTGCTCTTGTCAAAAAAGTGTGTGAATAATCACCCTCTTTTAAAGTACTTACTCCAAAACTACAGGTTAAAGTGTATTTATTATCTATTTTCATTTTACTTATACACTCTCTTAGTTTTTGAGCAGTTTCAAAAGCAGTTACATCTGTAGTTTCAGGTAAGATTATAACAAACTCCTCCCCACCCCATCTACATAATGCATCAGCCTCTCTTAAACAAGAGTTTACCTTTTTACTAAGTTCAATTAAAACTATATCTCCAACACTATGACCATAGTTATCATTAAATTTTTTAAAAAAATCAATATCAAAAAATATTAAAGATAAACTCTTTTTATATCGTTTAGATATTTTTATTTGATACTCAAATATAGAGTTAAACTTTAATCTATTTGGTATTTTTGTTAAAGTATCAGTTGAAGCTAACTCTTTCATAGCACTAGCTTGATCTTTTAACTTTTGATTTAGATGAGCTATCTCTAGATGTGTTCTAACCCTAGTTATAAATTCAACATTTCTAAATGGTATAGTTATATAATCTACACCACCAACCTCATAAGCTTTTAATATAGATTCATCATCATTTTTCGCAGTAATAAAAATTATAGGTATATCTTTATCTTTATCATTACTTTTTATAACTTTTGCAGCACTAAAACCATCAACTTCCGGCATCATTACATCTAAAAGTATTAAATTAATAGTGTTTTTTTCAAGAACATCATACGCCTCATAAGCATTTCTTGCAAAAAAAAGATTATAATTAAACTCTTTTAAAACATTTGCAATAAGTTGTATGTTTTTGGCTATATCATCTACTATTAAAATATTACTCATTATCCAACCTATGTTTTATCAACTCAAAATCATTAAATAAAGATTCTATCATATCTAAATCAAAATTATCAACTGCAGATATAAGTTTTTGTGAATATTCACAAATATACTCACACCCATTGCTTGAAGATATCTCGTACAACTCTTTTGCAAAATCTTTTATTGCATCAAAATTGTTTATATTTTTAACTTCATTAAATTTATCCATAATATAAGAATTATTATTTAATTCACCAAATAATTTTTTTAACTTTTGATCATCAAGTTTTATTGTATTTTGAATCTCTTTAGATAAATTTTTATTTGGCAAGAAGCTTGATAAACATGTTAACAACAACTCCTCAGTCAAAGGTTTTCTTAAAAAGTCATCAAAACCTTTCTTTTTCATATTTTCTTTATTGTTAACGACTACAGATGCAGTTACAGCTACAACAGGTATATTTTTTAAAGTTTCATCATTTTTTATAATTTTTGTAGCTTCATAACCATCCATTACAGGCATTCTAATATCCATAAGAACTATATCAATCTTATTGGATTTTAAAATATCTAAAGCTACTGCACCATTACAAGCTTCATATATTTTTAATGGAGTATCATCCAAATAAGCATCAATTAAAATTCTATTTGTTTGAATATCATCAACAACTAAAACATTTGCTACTTCAAACTCATAATCAATATTTTCAACTACTATATTTTGAGTATCTGAGTTGTCATATTTTATTTTATTTAACACTAATGAAAAAGTTGAACCCTTAGATGGTTCAGATTTAACTACAACATCTCCATTATGCATTTTAGCTAAAGATTTAGATATTGAGAGTCCTAAACCAGTTCCTCCATATTCTCTTGTACTTTGGGCATCACTTTGTTCAAAAATCTTAAAAATTTTTTCTATTGAATCTTTTTTTACACCTATACCGCTATCTATAACATCTATATCTAATGTTCCAAATCCATTATTTTGTTTTTTAAATTCAAGCTCTACACATACTAAGCCCTCTTTTGTAAATTTCAAGGCATTACCTATAAGATTGATTAATATTTGTCTAACTTTTGTATCATCTAAGTATAGATATCTGGGTATCTCATTTTTAAATTTTATGTAAAATTCAAGACCTCTTTTTTTAGCCAATAACTCAAACATATTTTTTATATCATCCATATATTTTGATATTTCAGTTTTTACTATATTTAATTCAACTTTTCCACTCTCTATCTTTGAAAAATCTAAGATATCATTAATTAGGACAAGCAAAGTTTTAGAACTACTCTCTATGGACGTTGCAAAGCTTTTTTGAGATGGATATAAATCACTTTTTACAAGTAAATCTGAAAAACCTATAATAGCATTCATAGGTGTTCTTATTTCATGCGACATATTGGCTAAAAATTGTGATTTACTACGGTTTGCTTTTAAAGCTTTATCTTTTTCATGTTTTAATTTTAACTCATAAGCTTTTTCTGAACTTATATCACTAAGCGAAGCTACAAGATAAATATTAGATTTAAAAACTGCTTTAGTTATATGAACTTTATATATAAAATCATCATCAGATTTTGTATATTTCCATTCAAATTCAATAAAATGTTCTTTATTTATTTTATTTAAAATATTTTTTAGTTTTTGTTTAGTTATGCTTTTATCTAGTATATTTACATTTTTGTTGTTTAAATTACCAAAGTTACATCCATACATTTCAGAGGCTCTTTCATTGGCATTTACAATTAAGGCATTTTGAATATCAACTACAATAACACCATCACTTGTTGAATTAAATGCTTGTTCTAGTAGTTGTAGATTTTCATGCTCTTTTACTTGCTTAGTTATATCTGTGCATATACCAACCATTTTGTAAGGTTTACCATCTCTAAATAAAGCCTTACCCCTATCAAGTATATGTTTATAAGTGCCATCTTTACATCTCATTCTATGCCTTGACTCATATTTTTGAGTTTTATGCATAAGATGATCTTGTATATATTTTATAGTTTTATCTTTATCTTCTGGATGTAGTCTATTCTCTAAATCAACAAGATTAAAAAGATCTTTATCTTCACCATATCCAAACATCTCTTTCCACTCTTTAGATAGATAGATAGATTTATTTTCTAAATCTAAATCCCATACACCATCTTTTGTACTCTCAAAAGCAACACTTATAATATCTTTTAATTTATCTCTCTCATATTTAGTATCTATAATATCTGTGATATCAACTAGATACCCTAAAAAACCTACAACTAAACCTTTTTCATATAAAACATTTGTAAAATCATGTACCCACTTAATTTCACCAGTTTTAGTTTTTATTCTATATGGTTTATGTTTTATAACTTTTAAATTATTTTCAAGAGCAAAAGTAACTTCATCTATAACATTTTTTAAATCATTTGTACATATAAGGTTAGAATATACAAAACCATCTTCATAAAACTCATCAGATTTATAACCAAAAAGTTCATTAGTACTCTTAGATGCGTATTTCACACTCCAATTTTCATCATTATTCCACTCAAAGATTGCAGTATCTCCACTATCAAAAAGTGACAAAACTTTTTTTTCATTTTCCCTTGCTTTTTCAGCGTCTAGCTTGGAAGATATATCTTTCCATTGTGCCATTAAAATTGTATTATTATTATCAATTTTTATTTTATTTATTGATATATTTAAATAAAGCTTTTCACCTTTAGCATTTAAATGATTAAATTCAAACTTTGCATAATCATTTTTTTCAATCAATGGTACTACATAATCTTTTATATATTCCATAGATATAACGCCATTATCTTGGGTATATGGCGTAAAGTCGACTAATGTTTTACCAATTAAATCTTTTTTATCTTTTAACTCTAGTATCTCTAGTGCTGCTTGATTACAATCTAAAACTTTTTGCTCCACATCTAATATAAATTTTGGCTCATAGGAGTTATCAAAAACAAACGCATACTCTTTGGTTTTTAGAGCCAATGCTCTTGATTCATCTTTTTGTTTAGTAATAATATTGACTAAACCAACAATACCATTAAAGTTTCCATCTTTATCTTCAATAATAGATTTGTTGATCAGGACATCTTCAAAAGAGCCATCTTTATTTCTTATTTGTGTTTCATAACTTTGAACCTTATCTTTCATTAAGGATTTATCAGCTTCTTCATATCTTTTTGCTAACTCAGGACTTTTATAAAAAACCTCAGAGATAGTTTTACCTATAACATCATATTCATTTAGACCTAGAGCATCTGCAAAAGTATGATTAACATAAGTAAATCTTAAATCTTTATTTTTTAAAAAAACCTGACCTGGAATTACACTTAAAATAGTTTCAAAACTAGCACTATCTTCTTTTAGACATTTGAGTTCATTTATAATTTGTTTTGCATTTTCCATTGGTACTCCAAAAATCATAATCTTAATTATATCGTCTTTAATATATAATATAATAATTAAAACTTAATCCCAAATTATGCAGTAGGGAACAACAAGTAGCGTCTATGCTTGTGCATAAGGGATGTTTAGAAAATCTTTGTGCCTACCTTATTGGTAGGTCAATGATTTTATGAATGTGCCTTGTGTACAATGATAGGCGCTTTCTTAAGTTTTCTACTGCATAATTTGGGTTAATATTAACTTATCACATCTTGGAGACACAATGCAAATGAGAGAGATAAAACTTACAGAATTAGAAGATGCTTTTAAAATAGTACAAGAGTTAAAGATTGGACTTGACTACAATGAGTATGAAGATATAGTTTATGAGATGAGACATCAAGATTATAAAATGTATGGTGTTTACGAAAAAGAAAAACTTGTTTGCTACTGTGGTTTTAGTATATTAACAAACTTATATTATAAAAGACATCTCTATGTTTATGAGTTAATTACACCTCAAAAAAGTCGAGGTTTAGGTTATGCAAGTGAGATGTTAAGATATATAAATGATTTAGCAAATATAAACAATTGTGACAACATAGTTTTAAACTCTTCACTTAAAAGAGATAATGCCCTTAGATACTATGAAAACAGAGGCTTTGAAGAGGTATCTAAAATCTTCCTTAAAACACTAAATATATAAACTATTTTTAAGCCCTAACACACTATAATTACAAAATTTTTCTTTAAGGTTATAGATGCCAAAACGTACAGATATTCAAACAATTTTATTAATCGGTTCAGGTCCAATAGTTATAGGTCAAGCATGTGAGTTTGACTACTCTGGTACACAAGCCGTTAAAACACTAAAAGAGTTAGGATATAGAGTTATTCTTATCAACTCAAACCCTGCAACAATTATGACAGATCCTGAATTTGCAGACCGTACATATATAGAGCCTATCAAAGAAGATATTATTGCTGAAATCATTAAAAAAGAGAATGTAGATGCAATACTACCAACTATGGGTGGTCAAACTGCACTAAATGCAGCTATGAGTATGCATGAAAAAGGGATGCTTGAAGGTATAGAATTTCTTGGAGCAAATCCTAGTGCTATTCAAAAAGGTGAAGATCGTTTAGAGTTTAAAGATGCAATGATTAAACTTGGTATGGATTTGCCAAACTCTATGTATGCTCACAATATGGATGAAGCTTTAGAAGCAGCACAAAAGATAGGTTTTCCTATCATCATTAGAGCATCTTTTACATTAGCTGGTGGTGGAAGTGGTGTTGCTTACAATATAGATGAGTACAAAACTTTAGCTGCTCGTGGTCTTGATGAATCTCCAATATCTCAAATTTTAGTAGAAGAATCTCTTCTTGGTTGGAAAGAGTATGAGATGGAAGTTATTCGCGATAAAGCAGATAACTGTATCATAGTTTGTGCTATTGAGAACTTTGACCCTATGGGAGTTCATACTGGTGATTCTATAACAGTTGCACCAGCACTTACACTAACAGACAAAGAGTACCAAAGAATGCGTAATGCTTCTTTTGATATTTTAAGAGAGATAGGTGTTGATACTGGTGGTTCTAATGTTCAATTTTCAGTAGATCCTAAAACTGGTCGTATGATAGTAATCGAGATGAATCCTCGTGTTTCAAGATCATCTGCACTTGCATCAAAAGCAACTGGCTACCCTATAGCTAAGGTTGCAACACTTTTAGCAGTTGGTTTTACACTGGATGAAGTTACAAATGACATCACAGGAACTCCAGCATCTTTTGAACCAGTTATAGATTACGTTGTTACAAAAATACCACGTTTTACTTTTGAAAAGTTTCCAGAAGCAGACTCAACACTTTCAACAGGTATGAAGTCTGTTGGTGAAGTTATGGCAATTGGTAGAACTTTCCAAGAATCTATGCAAAAAGCTCTTTGTTCACTTGAAACAGATCTTAGTGGTTTTGATTGTATGTCAGGTGAAGATGAGCATATAATCCATGAGATTAGACGTCCAAATAGCGATAGAATGTTATATGTAGCTGAGGGTTTTAGACGTGGACTTTCACAAGAAGATATCTTCAATATCTGTAAAATTGATCCTTGGTTTTTAAAGCAAATAGAAGATATAGTTAAATTTGAAAACAAAATAGATGTTGATATTTTAAATGATGAAACTAGACTTAGAAAAGCAAAAACTATGGGCTTTTCAGATAAAAAAATAGCTGCTCATATAAATAAAAACTCTAAAATGTCACAAAGTGAAAACGATATATATAGTGCAAGAAAAAGATTAAATATCTCTTTAGAGTACAATGAAGTTGATACTTGTGCTGCTGAGTTTGAGGCTTTAACACCTTATCTTTACTCAACTACAAACATTACAAAACTACCAGAAGTGAAAAATCGTAAAAGCGATAAAAAGAAAGTTTTAATTTTAGGTGGTGGACCAAATAGAATTGGTCAAGGTATAGAGTTTGATTACTGCTGTGTTCATGCAGCTTTTGCACTAAATGACATGGGTATTGAAACTATTATGTATAACTGTAACCCTGAAACTGTTTCTACTGATTATGATACATCTGATGTACTTTACTTTGAACCTATAGATTTTGAGCATGTAAGATCTGTTATAGAGCATGAAGAGCCAGATGGAATTATAGTTCACTTTGGTGGACAAACTCCACTTAAACTTGCAAATCCTTTAACTGCCATAGGAGCTAAGATTTCTGGAACTCCTGCTAGAGTTATAGATTTGGCTGAAGATAGAGAACAGTTTTCTAACTTTGTAAAAGAAAATAATCTTTTACAACCAGACAACGGTTTAGCAACAACTAAAGAGGAAGCTGTTCGTATTGGTAGAGAGCTTGGTTATCCTGTTCTAGTTCGTCCATCTTTTGTTCTTGGTGGTAGAGCTATGCGTATAGTTTACTCAGACGCTGAACTTTCAAAATATATGGATGAAGCTGTTTCTGTTAGTAATGAAGCACCAGTTCTTGTAGATAAATTTCTTGATCAAGCAATAGAACTTGATGTTGATTGTATTTGTGATGGAGAAGAGGTTTATATAGGTTCAGTTATGCAACATATTGAAGAGGCTGGGATACACTCAGGTGATTCAGCATGTTCACTTCCTCCACTAAACTTAAGTGATGAGATTTTAGAAGTTGTTGAGCAACAAACTAAAACTATAGCATTAGGTCTTGGAGTTATTGGGCTTATGAATGTTCAGTACGCTATATACAGAGATGAAGTTTACCTAATTGAGGTTAACCCTAGAGCTTCAAGAACAGTTCCTTTTGTTTCTAAAGCAACTGGTCTTCCTCTGGCAAAAGTTGCAACTCGTGTTATGATGGGTGATAAACTAAGAGATGCGCTAGCTTTTTATGATAACTACAATGTTGTAATGGAAGGTAATGGTCTTCTTAAACCACGCCTAAAAAATCATGTTGCCATAAAAGAAGCAGTTTTTCCATTTAACAAGCTTTATGGTGCTGACTTAGTACTTAGCCCAGAGATGAAGTCAACTGGTGAAGTTATGGGTATATCTAAAAACTTTGGTGTATCTTTTGCTAAGTCGCAAATGGCTGCTGGAAACATCATCCCAACTTCAGGAACATGTTTCCTATCTTTTATAGATATGGACAAAGAACACGCTCCAGAGATTGCAAAAGGTCTTATAGACAATGGCTTTAAACTTATAGCAACAAAAGGTACTCAAAAAGTTATAGAAGAAGCTGGACTAGAGTGTAAACTTGTTCTTAAAATATCTGAGGGTCGTCCAAATATTGAAGATGTTATGACAAATGGCGATGTAGCAATGGCTATAAATACATCAGATAATAACACAGCAAAAAAAGACGCTACTATAATCAGACAAATAGTTTTAAGACGCTCAATCCCTTACTTTACAACACTTTCTGCTGCTCGTGCAACTATTGATGCACTTAAAAACATGAAAGATAGTTCTTGGAACACACCTGTTACTATACAAGACTACTTAAATTAACATGGATAAATCAACAGTTTTTTTAGCTCAAAGCGATACAACTGTTGGTTTTTTATCTCAAAGTTCAGAAAGGCTAAATGAGATAAAAAAACGTCCACTAGATAAAAAATTTATAACTTTATATAACTCACTTAACTCACTTAACAAAAGAACCCCTCTAAAATATAGAAACTTAATTAGAAGATCAAAAAAAACAACTTTCATACTTAAAAATAAAGCTTTTAGAGTAGCTCCAAGTGCTTTTAAAAGTGAATTATTAAAAAAACATACTTGGTTTTACTCCACTTCAGCAAATCAAAGTGGTGAGACGTTTGATGCTACTTTTGCTAAAAGAAGTAGTGATGTTGTAATATCCGATATAGATGGTTTTTCAGAAAAATCTGCTTCAAGACTTTTAAAACTATCTAACACCAATATAAAGAGACTAAGATGAGTAAATTTTTAATGGCACTTATTAGTGGAATGTTTGTATATTTAGTTATTGATTTTTTTCTTTTTTTAGCTCTGTTTTTAAACTTTATACAAAAAAATGATATAGCCATTTATTATAATGTACTTTTTGCAGACAATCAATCCTTTATTTTATTTGTACTTGCAAGTGCTGTTTTTGGAGTTATACTTATATATATATCAAACAAAAAGCTCAATATTGTACTTATAACACTTTCAACTATTTTAATAGTAACTTTTTTTACAAATACTAGGTTTTATGCTGATATAGTTTTAATTGAAAAAGAGATGACTTTGTATGAGGGAAAGTATAAATACAATGGAGATATATATTATAAGGGTAGAGTTTACTCATATATATGGAATAAAGAGTTAGATAAGCTTATAAAAATAAAAAATACAGATGTTTACCACAAAACATTTTTTGAAAATAACAGATTGTTTATTTTATTTCTAATTGTTATTAGTATTTTTGGAATTTTGTTTAGATTTATCCCAAAGAAAAAAAGAACATTGCATTATAAATAGCACCTCTAAAACTTTAAATCATTATTTTACAAATACTAAGTTATATATTGATATAGTTTTAATCTAAAAACAAAGATATGATAAAAATAAAAAGGATGATATTTGAAAAATTTTACTACAAGCACTGTATTACTTGGTAGTGCTGGTGTTGCAATGATGAGTATTTTAAGTGGGTGTGAATCACCTCAAGATGAGATGCAAAATAGATTTTTAGTTATAGAACAAGGTGTAAATGGTAAATATAAAGTTATTGAAGAACATCCAACTGATGGTGCTTCAAGAGCTATAATTAGAGAATATGACAAAAATGGTGTTATGCGTGAACGTTTTATGAATGAAGATGAGTTGAAAGAGCTTGCAGAACAAGAGTACGCTAAGGTTCAAGATGGAACATCTGAGACTATACAAAGTGGAAGTAGTGACGCGGGAATGGGACTTGCTGGTACTATTTTAGCAGTTGCGGCTGGTTCATTACTTGGAAATATGATTGGTAATGCTTTAATGAACAATAAAAACTTTAAAAACCGTTCAAACTCTGTAAATAAATCTGCTTACCACAGAAGTGCAGGCGCTAAAAAATCAGCATCAAAAAGTTCATCTAAAAAAAGCTTTTTTGGTGGAAGTTCAAGAAGTTCATCTTATGGAAGTAGATCATTCGGATCATGATAAGATTAAAAAATATAAATCCAATAAGTGATGATGTTTTAGATAAACTTGGTTTCTCTTGGCACACAGATACAGATGGAAGTAAATACTTATCTGATCAGATAGTACAGATTAGTGAAGCTGAAGCTTCTGAGTATTATGAAGCATCTAATGAGCTTTATGATATGTATGTTGAAGCAGCACAACATGTTATAGATAATGATCTATTTTTTGAACTTGGAATACCTTTTAATCTAGTTGAAGCTATAAAAAAATCTTGGGATAATGATGTTCATTGGCACATATATGGAAGATTTGATTTAGCAGGTGGCGTTGATGGAAGACCTATAAAACTGATAGAGTTTAATGCAGATACACCAACATCACTTTTTGAAACCACCCTACTTCAATGGGCAATGTTAAAAGAAAACTCTTTAGATGAAAATGCTCAGTTTAATGATGTTTATGAAGCTATAAAAAACAATTTTAAAAGACTTATAACACTTGATGATGACATAGAATTATTTGAAGAGCGTTATGATGGTTGGAAGATGCTTTTTAGCTCTATAGAGGGCAATGATGAAGAGGAAGCAACAACAAGACTTCTACAACAAATAGCAACTGATGCTGGTTTCAACACCCATTTTGAATTTTTAGAAGATGTAAAGTTTGATGAAAATGGTATTTATGATGCTGATGAAAATAAGTATGAGTATTGGTTTAAACTTTTTCCGTGGGAAGATATAGCGATTGATGAAAGTGAGCTAGCAACAACACTAACTACAATTATGCAAAATCAAGAAGCTATTATTATCAACCCCGCTTATACATTGTTATTTCAATCAAAAGGGATGTTAAAAATCCTTTACGATTTATTTCCTAACTCCCCTTACTTACTTAAAACATCTTTTGAACCACTTGAATGTGCTTATGTTGAAAAAAAAGTTTTTGGCAGAGAGGGTGCAAATACTAAGATAGTAAACTCATCAGGTATAGTAACAGAAGAGACAGGTGGTGAGTACGAAAATCATAAAAGTGTATATCAAGAGTATGTTCACCTAGTTGAAGACAACTCAAACAACTCTTACCAAGCTGGAGTTTTCTTTGCTTATGAAGCTTCTGGACTCTCTTTTAGAAGAGGTGGAAAAATATTAGATAATATGTCGAAGTTTGTTGCACATACTATCTCTTAATTTTAATTTATATAGCCCTTATTTTAGGGCTTAAAATTTTAAAGTTTTACTACTTTATCTAATAATTTTCTTATCATTCCTATTTTTAACTTTTTCACTTAAGTATCATTATAAGTGTTATGCAGGTTTATAGACAATTAACAATCATTTAAGGCTGTTATTTGTCCACAGAACAATTAACTATCATCATCAATTTAAGCATAATAAACATATTTTTTTAAATAATGCATAAATATGATAAATCATCATATTTTTTGCCTATAATTAAATAAATAACACCCATTAGGCATGATAGTTAATTGCGATTTTTAAGATTGTTGTGTATATAATGATGTTGAATAAAGAGTTGTACTACAGTGGAAATAGGAGAAGCTAATAAAAAATTAATTGAACTTGAACTTCAAAAACAGAGAAATGTTTATATATCTAATCAAAGCCGTATTACTGCAGATTATAATAATGAACTAGAAACTATCAAAGAGTATAATGGAAGACAAATTTTAGAGCTACTCCAAAATGCAGATGATGAATATTCAGATGAAGTATTGATTGAGCTTAATACTTTAAATCATATTTTTAAAATTTCTAATAGAGGTACTAATTGTAAGCCATTTAGCATTAAAGGTATTGAATCTTTAATGATCCCAAATTTTAGTCCAAAAAAATCAAAAAAATTAATTGGAAACAAGGGTCTAGGTTTTAGATCAATTATAAATTGGAGTAACAAGGTTGTAATAAATAGTCAAAATATAGACATAGTTTTTTCAAAAGAAATAGCTAATAATTTTTATAATAGTTTAAATATTAAAAGCACTGAAGATGATATAAAAGACATTGCTTTTTTATGTGCTCCAAGAATTATAGAAAAAGATCAAAATGAATGGACTACTCAAATTGAAATCCATTACAAAGAAAATAAAACTAAAGATATTATAAAACAACTAGACACTATTCAGAATGAAGTATTATTATTTGTAAATCATATTAATAAACTAACAATTGATATTGATAGCAGTACTAAAACAATTGAAAGAATTAAAGAAGACAACAAAGTATACCTCAATGATGTCTTATGGGAAGTTTTTGAAAATAATCAACAAGACAATAGTTCCCTTTTACCAAATGAATTTTGGGAAAAACCTCACGTAGAAGAACACTATGAATTAAAAATAGCAATAAAAGAAAAATTTGATACTAAAAATAATTTATTATATTCATACTTTCCTACAGAAATTAATATAGACTTTCCTTTTATTATTCATGGGACATTTGATTTGGATAGTTCACGGAACAATCTCAATGATAGTGATAAAAATAAATATGTTTTGGAAAGGTTAGTTGATTTAATTATAGACACTGCAAAATTAATTACATTGGATAATGTTAACTATAAAGCCTTAGAATTTTTACTACATCAAAATGAAAATACAAGGTTAGAAAAATTAGATTTTTATTCAAAAATTGATGAGAAACTTGATAAATTAGAAATTTTCCCTTGTTTAGATAATCAATATAGAAAAAAAGATGATGTAGTATTCGTTAGTAATCAGTTTTCTACTTTTGTAAATGCAATAAAAATGCAAGAACTTTTTCCAAATATGCTAAAAAGCACAGAAAACACATCTGTAAATCTGGATAACTACTACATTAATGATATAGATCACAATAATATCAATTTACTGAGCAAAAAAATAAAAAATATTGATAGTAGAGTTAAATTAATTTATCTTGTATACACCCATTTTAATAACGAAATTTTTGAACTTTTTGTTGATGAAAATAATGATATTATTTCTTATAATGAAGAAACATATACTCCTAAATTTTCTAACATGGAGCACTTGGTTTTACCTGATTTTTTAAAAAATAATATTAAATTTTTAAATAGAGAATTAGGAGAAAAGCTATTAAATAGATTTGATATAAAAGATAAAAAAAGCTATAGAGTATTAATTGACAAACTATATAATATTACGAATTTAAAAGAGTATGAAACAGCTACTATTTTAGAAAGAATTATTGCAGAAGCTAAGAAAGTAAATACTATAGATACTACTAAAGAAATGATTTTATCTTTGTATGAGAACTTTAAAATTAAAGAAATCAATATTACAACAAAAATCATACCTTGTATTTCGAAAAATAATGAAATTACAAATTCAAATGACTTATATTTATCCAATAATTATCCAAATGGTATAATTACAGAACAACTATTTGGTGATATATTTGATAGTAAACAATTCTTAGCTGAAATAAAAATTTTTAACTTTAATGAGCAAGAGGATAAAGAACAAATAGAACGGTTCTTTTTATGGCTCGGTGTAAATAAATTTACAAAATTTAGTAGCGTGAAATATGACATTAATTATCAAAGTTTTATTTTTACAAAAATTGATAGACCATCTGACTTCAAAGAACTTTCATTTGATCTTTTAAAAATTGAACAATTAGAAAAAATCGTTCACTATTGTCAAAAAAACAATAATTATGAAAAACTTATTTTATGGTTTTTGATAGATGAGAAAATTCAAGAAGAGCTAATAAACAAAAAAACTTTGCGATATTTCTATAGAACTTATGTAAGCACCAAGTAAACCCCATCTAGCAAAGTGAACAGTTTTAACTCAG
>WFNF01000132.1 GCA_015488775.1 Helicobacteraceae bacterium | reverse complement strand
ACTATAGACTTTTTACTAAGATAATTAATTTTAAATATACGAAGTAAATGAGAAACTTCACCCTTTAGTGCTTCATGTATTTTATACTCTATTTGGTTAAGTTGGATTATCAAGGTTATAGTTCCTAAAATAAGAGCTATAACACTTGTTGCTAAAATTAATACTTTTAATACTTTTTTTGAACTAAACATAATTAAGTATATTTAAATAGTGTGTAGGTATTGTGAATAGTTAAGATTTTGACTCTAAAAACACAACTTCATCATTTTGTAAAACATCATCTTTTTTTCTTTCCATCTGATCAAGCTTAGTATATATCTCTTTTGCTGTTTTATCTTTAATGCTATAGATATCTAAGTTTATCTTTTCAACTAAAGAACTTGGGAGTGTGTAAGTTTTTTTACTTAAAACTTTCATATCTTCAAGTTGTAAAATCACAAAGTTTAAAGTGTTTGATACTATCTGTGAGTTGTAAAGTGGTAGGTCTAGTTGGTAGTGTTTCCATCTAAGGTTTAACATTGGGATTTGCTCTAAAAAGAGGTATCTTAGCTCTAAGTTAAAGTTAAAAAAGTCTAAAACCCACTCCTCCATCCTCTCTTGTATAAGGTAAACATCTACGCTATCTTTATGGATGTTTATAAAACTACCCTCATCATCTCTTGGTTGAAGTGCGAAAACTTCATCTTTATCTAGGTGGTCATCTTTTTTTATATTGGTTAAATTTATCATAATGAAATTATACCCTTTTTAAAATCAAGTATATAAAAAAAGGTCCACCTATAAAAGCTGTAACAACACCTATAGGTATCTCACTTTCAAATATCCAAAGCCTAGATAAAGTATCACAAGCACTTAAAAACAAACCACCTAAAAGAGCAGTTGGAACTATAAGTTTGTAAGATGGAAGCTTAAAAAGTTTTTTTGCCATATGGGGGATGATGAGCCCTACAAAACCTATTGGGCCTGTTATGCTTATGGCTACACCTATAACAAAAGAGCTTACCACAAGTAAAAGCAGAGTGATTTTTTTTGTATCTAAACCCTTTAGTTTTGCGTTTTGCTCACTAACACTAAGCATAGCAAGCTCATAGCGTTTTAGATATAAAAACGCCAACAACAAAAGTGAGCTTAGAGTAACTACAATCGCTTCATTGTAACCAATAGTTGAGAGATCTCCCATGGTGTAGCGAAGTATTGAGTATGATTGTGTGGCTGTTGAGATTGAAAAAAGCACCATTAAAGAGGCTGAAAAGAAAAACGAGAGAGCTATACCTAAAAGTAAAAGGGAATTTCCTGTACTATCTTTTACAAAACGGCTAAAGTAAAGAAGTAGTAAAACGGAACTCATAGCTCCAACAAAACCAAATAAAGCACTAACACTTAAACCAAAAAATGCAAACTCTAAGCCTAAAACAACACTTATACCAACACCTAAAACAGCCCCACCAGAGATACCCAAAGTAAAAGGTGTCATCAAAGAGTTTCTAAAAAGCCCTTGGTAGAGCCAACCACTAAGTGCAAGTAAAACACCCATAAAAAATGCTAAGATAAAACGGGGTACTCTTAGGTTAAAAAAAACATTTGAACTTAAACTTCCACTTACAAAAATCTCTTTAAAATCAACATCAACACTACCAACAAAGCTAGAGCTAAGACTAAGAAAAACCAAAAAACCAAGAGCGAAATACTTAATCATAAAAGATACTCCCATCTTTAAAAACAGTTCCATAAGCCTTACTTAGATTTTCAGACTTAAAAAAATCATCTGCATCATCATAGATCTCTAAACCATCTTTAGATAAAAAAAACACCTTATACCCAAGAGCTTTTGCAAAGTGCAAATCATGTGTTATAACTATCTTTTGTTTAGACTTATCTAAGTTTTTTAAACTCTTAAAAAGCTCTAAAGAGTGTGAGGGATCAAGGTTTGAAGTTGGCTCATCAAAGATGATTTTATTTGCATCAAGGCTAAGTGCTTGTGCTATAAGTAAAAGTTGCTCTTGACCTGAACTAAGCGAGCCAAGTGCTTTATCATACTCCAAAGAGATCTCATCTAAAAGTTTTTTACATAGTTTTATATCATCTTTGGAGTATTGTGAAAAAGGATCTTTATAAGGGTAACGCCCCATCAACACAAAATCCAAACAACTTATGTTTTGATCAAAACTCTCTAATCTTGGTGGTATGTAGGTGATAGTTTTTGCTAACTCTTTAGCTTCAAACTTTTTTATATCTACACCATCTAAAAGTACAGCACCTCTAAAATCTAAAAGATTACACAAACACTTAGCCAATGTGCTTTTACCAACACCATTTACACCAAGTATAACTATGTTGCTAGCCTCTTTAAAAGAGATATTTTTCAGCACATCTTGATCATAAGAGAAGTTTAGGTTTTTTATCTCTATCATCTTGTGCTTTCACAAATGGTTTGTATGCTTTTATATACTCTTTGAGATGGGATGAGAAGATAATCACTTTGGATTATCTCAATATCTGCTTTAAGATTTAAAACCCTCCAAGAGTCTAAAACCTTTTTTTTATCAAAAACATCTTGTGGACCAAAAAGGAGTAAAATTTTATCTATATCTAAAGAGAGTAACTCCTCATAGTGTAAAACTGGTTGTGAGTTATAGTTTGAACTAAAAGCGTTTTGGTTGCCACATATATGTAAAATCTCCTCAAAATAAAGATTATGCCCAGCAACATAAACCCCCTTATCTAAACCACTAGAACTTGCAAAAACTATAAGCACTTTTTTCTTAGAGTTTTGATGTTTATATATCTTTGTAACTCGTTCTATGTTAGATATTAAAATCTTTGCTTGTCTCTCTTTTTTTAAGATAAATCCCAAACGATTTATAGTGCTTTTTATGTCAACAATGCGTTCAAGTTTAAAACTTAGAGATTTTACACCAAACTTTTGCATTTTGTCTAAACTCTTTTTTTGATGTATCAAGCCTATAACTAAAGTTGGTTTTAAACTTAACATCTTCTCTATGTCCATGTTAAAGTAACCACCAACAACAACTTTTTTACTTAAAGTTTTTGGAAAAAGTGAGTATTTGCTAACACCTACAATCTCATTTTCACTCCCTAAAGCACTAACTATCTCAGCTAATGCTGGGCTTAAAGTGATGATGCATTCATTTGCACTAAGTGGATTAAACAAAAGCAAAAGTAAAAAATATCTATAAAATCTCAACATAAACAAACTCTCCATAGTCCACCTTAACACTAAAAGCCTCTTCTAGGCTTGTGTTATCTAAAAGCATAAGTAGTATTCTGATCACACCAGCATGTGTTACAACTAAAACATTATTATAGTTTTTAAGTCTTAAATATCCTAGAAAAAAAAGCTCAACCCTTTTAATAAACAAAGAGTAATCCTCCCCACCTAGATGATCAAGCCACTTTTTAAAGTCATTATAAACATAATCATCCCTTTGTATTATCTCTTCAAAAGATAACCCCTCATCTTTTCCCCAAGATTTTTCCCTTAAGAGTGATGTAAATATACTGTTTTTATAGTGTTTTGAGTGTTGCAAGGTATCCTTAGAGCGTTTCAAATCTGAACAGAAGATAGCATCAAAATCTAAACTATCTAATCTTTTACAAACATCTAAAGCTTTTAACTCACCATCTTTTGATAAAGATACATCTTTATGACCTATGTAAGTTCCTTTGTATCGCTCATCTATCTCACAATGTCTTAGTAGGGTTAATCTCATCTATTTTATCCCTAAAACAACATCCAAAGCATCTTTATAAGAGATATCATTATTTCTCAACCCCATCATCTTCAAAAACTGCTTAGGCTTCCTAATCTGCAACCGAGTAAACCTATTATCATCCTTATCCTCAAACTGCACCCCAAAAGCACAATAAGCACAACCAGTCCTCTTTTCACCCTTTACTATCTCATCATCTATAAGAACATCATCATATATCTTAGAGTACTCTAGTTTATACTTTTTTATATAAGCCCATATATCATCTTCACTAAATATACTAAGTGGTCTACTTCTCTCTTTTGCTTCTTCATATATATTACACCCATACTTTAGATAATTACTTTGTCTATTATCTCCCTCATATACAGAAGTACCTATAAAAGGTTTTAAACCACTTTGTTTTTCAAACTCCAAAAGTGGTTTTTTCTTTAAAACATCACAACACTTTAAAGT
>WFNF01000131.1 GCA_015488775.1 Helicobacteraceae bacterium | reverse complement strand
ATTTGGATGCCCATGCTTATCTAAAACATATACTTACTCAGCTTCCTATTTATGAAGCTGAGGGAAAAAATATTGAGGAATTGCTACCTTGGAATGTGGAACTGAGTTAAAACTGTTCACTTTGCTAGATGGGGTTTACTTGGTGCTTACCCAAGATGAAACATCTACTTCATCATCTCTATGTAAAAACAGTTTTTCAAGAAATTCATCTCTACTTACCTCTTTTGCCCCAAGTGACTTTAGATGAGGTGTTGGTACTTGTGCATCTATAAATGAAAAGCCCCAAAGTTTTAGCTTTTCAACTAAAAAGGCAAAAGCAACTTTTGAAGCATCACTTTTTAAGGCAAACATTGACTCTCCACAAAAAACTGAACCTATAGCTAGTCCATACAGTCCACCTACAAGTTTCCCTTCATAAAAAGCTTCAATTGAGTGAGCATAACCAAGAGTATGTAGTTCATTAAAAGATTCAATAACATCTGTAGTTATCCAAGTACCATCTTGATCATCTCGTGGAATACTTTGACAGTTTTTTATAACTTGATCAAAAGATGTATCTATTTTTATATCAAAATGTTTTAGTTTTTTTTTCAATGAGCGTCTAAGCTTAAAATCATCTAGCTCTAAAATAAATCTAGGATTTGGTGACCACCACAGTATGGGATCACCCTCACTATACCAAGGAAAAATTCCCTCTCTGTACGCCTTTATAACCCTCGATGCAACCAAATCTGCACCAAATGCCAAAAGACCATCCTCATTTGCAAGAGTTGCAGGTGGAAAATCTTGATTAAATTTATTTAACTTATATATCATATATATTTAAATACTAGCTCACTATCTTTTAGATCAATCTCAACCTTACCACCATCTTTCAAAGAACCAAATAACATCTCATCAGTAAGTGGATCTTTTACTTTTTGAGATACAAGTCTTTGAAGTGGACGTGCACCCATCTCTTGATCATAACCATTTTTAGCTAGATACTCTAAAGCATCTCTGCTAAGTTCAATAATGATTTTTTTCTCTTTAAGTTGAGTGTTAATCTCATCTATAAATTTTTCTACTATACCTATAACTATATCTGTTCCTATAGGGTTAAACTCAACAACTGCGTCAAGTCTATTTCTAAACTCAGGTGTAAAAAATGATTTTAATGCTTCATCTCTTGATATAGAATCATCTGAGTTAAATCCCATAACATTTCTTTTAGTTGCACCTATATTTGATGTCATAATTAGTACAACATTTTCGAAAGATGCTTTAAAGCCATTATTATCTGTAAGTGAAGCTGAATCCATCACTTGTAAAAGTATATTTATAAGGTCAGGATCTGCTTTTTCTATCTCATCAAGTAGTAAAACCATATATGGATGTTTTCTTACACACTCTGTAAGAAGTCCACCTTGCTCATACCCAACATACCCAGGAGGTGCTCCAACAAGACGAGAAACGGAATGTTTTTCCATATATTCACTCATGTCAAAACGTTCAAAATGAACACCCATTGTGTCTGCTAAAGCTCTACTAAGTTCAGTTTTACCAACACCAGTAGGTCCAGAAAATAAAAATGAAGCTATAGGCTTATTTTCACCACTAAGACCTGCGCGTGAACGTTTTATGGACTTTACAACCTCTTTTACAGCTTCATTTTGACCTAAAACTCTTTTTTCTAAATCTATCTCAAGTGTTTTAAGTTTATCTATATCATCTTCGGCAATTTTAGTAGATGGAACACCAGTTATTTTAGAAATTATATGCTCAATATCACTAACTTTTACATTTGTTCTTTTTTTATGACTTAGGTGGAAAGATGCACCCGCTTCATCCATCAAATCTATAGCAACATCTGGTAAAAATCTATCACTCATATGTTTTTTTGAAAGATCAACAGCAGCTTTTAAAGATTTTTCAGAGTATTTAACTCCATGATGATCTTCATACTTCTCTTTTAACCCTTTTAAAATTAGAAATGATGTCTCTTTACTTGGTTCTGCTACATCAACCTTAGCAAATCTTCTACTTAATGCTCTATCTTTTTCAAAAACATTTCGATATTCTGCGTAAGTTGTTGCACCCATACATTTTAAGTCACCATTTGCAAGAGCTGGTTTTAAAAGATTAGAAGCATCCATACTTCCACCATTTACAGCTCCTGCTCCTATGAGTGTATGTATCTCATCTATAAACATAATGGCATTTTTAGAACTTTTTAACTCATCTATAACTGACTTTAATCTTTTCTCAAAGTCTCCTCTATATTTTGTGCCTGCAAGTAATGCGCCCATATCTAAAGCATATATAGGTGAATTTTTTAAAAGTTCTGGAACTTCATCATCAGATATCTTTATAGCCAAAGCTTCTGCTATAGCAGTTTTTCCAACACCTGGCTCTCCAACTAGAAGAGGGTTGTTTTTCTTTCTTCTACATAAGGTTTGTATAACTCTTTCTAGCTCCTCCTCTCTTCCTATAACAGGATCAATAGTCCCACTTTTTGCAAGCTCTAAAAGATTTATAGTATAAGTGTCAAGTGCATTGTTCTCATCACTATTTGGTGTTGATTCATTTTTTGGTCTATGTGAGATATATTCTAAAACATCAACTCTTTGTATCTCTTGTTCAAGTAATAATATACAAGCATAGGAATGTTCCTCTTCATAGACAGCTGCTAGTAAATCCCCTACATCTGCTTGTTCTCTTTGCGCAGATTGTATGTGGCGTATCATCTGATCAATTAATCTTGAGAGTGCAACTGTTTCAAAAGGCTCTTGTTCAACATCTTTTGGAAGTTCTTGCATAGAGTCTTTTAAGTAAAGAGCTATAGATTCTCTCATCACACTTATGTCACCACCGCACTCTTTAATGATAGACTCTCCATCTTTGGTGCTAAGTAAAGAGAAAAAAACATGCTCTATTGTTAAATACTCATGACGTTGATCTTTAGCAAAAGCTAAAGCCTTTTGAAAAATTGAATTTAAATTAGCACTTATCATGCTTCCTCCATAGTGGCTTTTAAAGGAAAGCCTGCTTCTCGAGCAAGTTTTGCTACTTGCATTATCTTAGTTTCAGCTATCTCAAAAGTGAATACCCCACAAAGACCTTTATCATTTTTATGTACATCTAACATGATTTTTTCAGCTTCTGTATAACTTTTATGAAAAATATTGATTAATATATCTACAACAAATTCCATAGAAGTGTAATCATCATTTAGTATATGCACCTCGTACTTTTTTGGCTCATCTAAGTACAACTCATTTTCTAGTTCAAAATCTTTTTTAGTATTCAAATTTTTATCTCTATTATTTAATTTTAGTTTATTATATATATGAAAGAGTTTTTTTTGGCTTAAATATTATTTTTAAAGGATTAGAATAATTAACTTGTTATAATTATTATATGAATTCATTAATAAAAACTATTGAAAACTCAAAATATATATTAGTTGTGAGCCATATAAATCCAGATTTTGATGCACTATGTAGTGCATCTGCATTTTATACTTATGTATTGACTCTTCATAAAAAAGTTTCGTTTTATTGTAAAAGTGAAATTGAACTTTATAGGTTTAAAGATATACCTTGGATTGAAAAAGCCAATAATCGTATATCTAAAGATATAGATTTAATTATAAATTTTTCATCTAATCCATTTTCTAGTTTAGGCATTGAAAAACATGATATAAAAATTGTAAACTTTGATCATACTTGTGAAATAGATAAAAGTTCCATTGGTACAACACAAATTGTATATCAGTTTTTTAAAAATAATCATATAACCATAAATAAAAAAATGGCAACTGCTCTTTATATCGGACTTCTAAAAAGTAGTAATAATTTTAAATTACATAAAATTAAATCTTTAGATTATAAAATGGCAGAAGATTTAATAAATCTTGGTGCTAATCATAGTGAGATATCACAAAAGATTTACAAAACTACTTCACTTTGCTCATTAAGATTAAAATCTTTAATGCTTCAAGAGTTAACTTTGCATAAAAATGGTAGAATTGTATTTATAAAAGCCACTAAAGAGATGTTTGTGCGTAGTGGAGCATCTTTAAGAGATACACATATAGTTTTAGATGATATATCATCTTTAGTCAATGTTGAAGTTTCACTATGTTTAAGTGAAACAAATTTAGGTGTTACAAAAGCTTCTATTTGCTCTATAAATAATATAGAGCTAGAAGAACTTGCATCTTTTTACGGTGGTAGTGGTGATAAAAACTCTTGTGAGTTTACAGTAAATTCCAATATAGAAGATATTTATATCTCTGTATTGAACAAAATAGAAGATATATGTTTAAGGTGAAGTTTTGAGAAGAAAAAAAAGTTATAGTTCTGTAGTGTTTATGTTGATATTTTTTACACTTGTTGGTGCAAGTGTATTTGTTTATAATGCAAAAATGTTTGAGAGAGTTGCTCCAGAGGTTGTTATCAAATCTAATGGTTTTTGGAATATGAGAAGTCCACTAAGCATCTCTTTAAAAGATTTAAGTGGAATTGTAAACTATAGAGTTACATTGATTACTAAAGATGAAGAGTTTGACTTAGACTCTTCTACTCTTTTAACTCCAAAAAACTCAATAAATCTTGAACTTAAAGTTCCTAAAAAAATATTTAGATTTAAAGATAAGCAAGTAAAAATTGTTGTTGAAGCTAGTGATGCTAGCAAATGGAACTTTTTTGCTGGTAACTCTGTAAAAAAAGAGATTGTGCTTATTATAGATAAAAGACGTCCAAATGTTTCAATTGTTGCAAACTCTTATAAAATCAGAAACGGTGGCTCAGCTATTGTAGTGTTTAAAGCAGAAGATGAAAATCTAAAAGATTTATATATAGAGCTAAGCTCTGGTAAAAGGTTTAAAGCTAAACCATTTTATAAAGATGGCTATTTTATATCTTTACTTGCATGGGATATTAGAGAAGAACATTTTAAAGCTAATGTTGTTGCGACAGATGAAGCATCTAATGTTTCTAAAGCATACATTCCACTTTATCTTAAAGTTAAAAGATATAAGGTTTCAAAAATAAAACTTTCAAATAAGTTTTTAGATGGAAAAATAGCTCAATTAAGTGAAGAATTTATAGAGAGTGATGGTTTAGAAGATCCAATAGAGAGATTTAAGGCTATAAATGAAGATGTAAGAGCAAAAAATGAAGCTTTAATTCATGAAGTTACATCAGCTGTAGATGACAAACAAATTTCATCTTTTAGAATCAATAAGTTTTATCCACTTAAAAATGGTCAAGTTGTTGCAAATTTTGGTGATCATAGACTTTACTATTATAACGGTGAAAAAGTTTCAGAATCTTACCATTTAGGGATAGATTATGCTAGTGTTAAGATGGGATCAATTAAAGCATCAAATAGTGCTACAGTTGTATTTTCAAACTTTAATGGTATTTATGGAAACTTACCTATATTATCTCATGGGTTAGGACTATATACAATTTATGGACACTGTTCTAGTGTTAATGTTCAAGAGGGTGATAAAGTAAGAGCAGGTCAAGAGATTGCTAATACTGGTACTAGTGGCTATGCAATGGGTGATCATCTTCATTTTGGTATGTTGGTTCAGGGTATAGAGGTTAGACCTCAAGAATGGATGGATAAAAAGTGGATAAAACAAAATATTACAGATATAATTAAAGATGCAAAAAAGATTATTGATCATAAAAATTAGGTGGTGGATTAGATGAAACAACTTACAATTTCAAAAAGTGTTGAGTTAGTGGGAATTGGTCTGCATAAAGGCAATCCAGTTAAACTTAGGCTTGAACCACTCGAAGCAAACTCTGGCATAGTCTTTTATAGATCTGATGTTGGTGTTAGTATAAAGCTTGAACCATCAAACGTAGTTGATACTAAAATGGCAACTGTTATAGGTAAAGATGGGCATTTTATCTCAACTATAGAGCACCTTTTATCTGCTGTATATGCTTATGGTGTAGATAATCTAAGAGTTATAGTTGATGCAGATGAGATACCGGTAATGGATGGTTCTAGTGCAAGTTACTGTATGCTTTTAGATGAAGCTGGTATTAGTGAGTTAGATGCTACAAAAAAGATTTTAAAAATTAAAAAAGAGATTGTAGTTCGTGAGGGTGATAAGTATGTAAAACTTATACCATCTAATGATTTGAAGTATGATTTTACTATTAAGTTTAAACATCCAGTTATTGATCAGCAATCTTATGTTTTAAACTTTACTAAGGCTTCATATAAAGAGGAGATATCTCGTGCTAGAACTTTTGGGTTTGTTCATGAGATGCAATACTTGCAATCTAAAGGTTTAGCTCTTGGTGCATCTTTAGAAAATGCTGTTGGACTTGATGATAAAAAAGTTTTAAATCCTGAGGGTTTGAGATATAAAGATGAGTTTGTTAGACATAAACTTTTAGATGCAATTGGGGATATGTCATTAATAGGTTTAAATTTTATAGGTAATTATGAGGCTTTTGCTGGAAGTCATGATTTAAATCATAAACTTACATTAGAACTTTTAAAAGATCCTGCTAATTATGAAATTTATGAGCCAGATGAGGTTGAATCTAAAGTTATGGCTAAGGCTTATGCTTGAGAGATATAGACCTTTTAGTTATTTCACTTAGTTCACCTCTTCTTTTTGGAATCTATCAAGATGATAAATTGGTAGAGAGTATAAAAAGTGAAGAAAAAACTACGGAAATATTGCCATCTCTTTTTAAAGATATAAGTGAGAAATATAATGTAAAATCACTTTATTATGCAAATGGTCCTGGAAGTTTTATGGCGATTAAAGTTACTTATATATTTTTCAAAACTATGAGTATTGTTAAAAAAATACCTTTTTTTGCACAAGAGGCATTTTACTTTAATGAAAACTCGCCAATCAAAGCTCTTGGAAAGCTATATTTTGTTAAAAATTCAAATACAATATCTATGGAAAAAATAGATACATCAACACTTAAAGAATTTTCTTTACCAAATACTTTAAATAAAGAAGATTTTAGTAGCGATACATTACCTGCATACCATATAGGTGCAGTTTAGAAAAAGGTTTTTATGATAGTAAGTATTCCTGCAACAAGTGCAAACCTTGGTCCTGGTTTTGACACACTTGGATTAGCATTAAGTAAGAGAAATATTGTTGAGTTTAACCCATCAAGATTTTTTTCTCTTTCTATACATGGTGAAGGTGAAAATAATCCAAGATTAAAAGGTAACAACCTTTTTATAAATATATTTAATGAACATTATCATCAATTAACAAATAAAAAACAAAATTTTAAGTTTAAGTTTGAAAATTCAATACCTATGTCAAGAGGTTTGGGAAGTTCATCTGCTGTTATAGTGAGTGCTATAGCTACTGCTTTTGAAGCTGCTGGTGTAAAAGTTAGTAGAAGAAGAATTTTAAATCATGCTTTATCTTATGAACCACATCCTGACAATATCACACCAGCTGTTATGGGTGGTTTTAATATTGCTACAGTTGAAAAAGGGAAAGTTTTTTCACAAAAAAAACATCTCCCTTCTTATCTTAAAGCAGTAATAGTTATACCTGATAAACCTATAAATACGGCAAAATCAAGAACAACATTACCTAAATCTTATTCAAAAGATAATGCTATTTTTAATGTTTCACATTCGTCATTAACAGTAGCTGCATTTATGAATGAAGATTGGGAGATGTTAAGACTAGCTACACAAGATAGATTTCACCAAAAAATTCGTATGAAGATGCTACCGGATCTGTTTGCCATTCAAAAAATTGCTTATGAGAGTGGGGCTTTAATGTCAACTCTTTCTGGAAGTGGTTCAACGTTTTTTACTATGGTTTATGATCAAGATGCTAGTAGTTTGGCCAATAGATTTAGACAAAAGTTCTCTGATTACAGAGTAGAAATCCTTGATTTTGACAATCAAGGATTAATTGTTGAGCGATAATAAGAAAATTTTGGTATAATGGCAAAAAAGTTATCTAATCCTATCAGAATGTGCATTTTATGTCGTAAAAGATATGAACAAAATATTTTGCTTAGGTTTCAATGTATTGAGAGAGATGTAATCTCATATACCAAAAAAGGAAGAAGTTTATATCTATGCAATGTCTGTATAGATAGTAAAAAACTTCCAAAATCACTTGCAAGAGTTTGCAAAAGTGGGGAACTAGAGAAACTAGTTACTCAGTTAAAGGAGATAGTTGTTAATGAGCGATAAAGTAAAAATATCTGAAATAGCGAGTGAGTTAGGTCTTACTTCTAAAGAGGTTCTTGAAAAGGCTACAAGCCTAAGCATTCTAGCAAAAGCTGCTAGTAGTTCTGTAAGTATGGAAGATGCTGGTAAAATTATGGATTTTGTAATGGGTAAAGCACCTGCTGCAGTAAAACCAAAACCAAAAGTTATAAAAAAGAAAGTTGTAGCAAAAGTTGAAGAACCTGCAAAAGAAGAGACTAATGTAGAGATATCTAGTCCTGCTGTTGAAGATAAAACACCTGCTCCAACTCAAGAGAAAAAAGTTGAAGAGCTTGTTAATACCGAAGCTACAATTAAAACTGAAGAAGTTAAAACTGAAGAAGCTAAATCAGATGAAACTCCTAAAACTGTAGTAAAGCCTGTTAGAAAAAGTGCTGCTTCAAACTTAAAAGAAGTTATACCAGAAAAACGTACTCGTCTTAAAATTAAGAAAAAGAAAAAGCCAAAAGTAGAAGAGATTTATACAATGCCTAGTGACTCAGCACTTAAGGGTGTTTCTAACTACGGTAAGCTTTCTTCAGATGCTCTTAGAGAACTTAATGAGAGAAAAGCAAAAAGAGCACAAAATGGTCCTGCTAGAAAGCAAGATAGTGGTAGAAGAATGGACATATTTAACAATGATATGGCTGATGTTTCTATGGACTTTGAAGACCAAGTTGTATTACTTGACTTAAATGATTTGGATAAAAAACCTGAACCAGTTGAGCAAAAACCACAACAAAAAAGAGAAAGACCTGCTGGTAGAAATGGTGGCAAGAAAAAAACTAGTTTTAGACCTCGTCAGGTTAAAAGAGGAAGACGTACTAAGTATGCTAAAGAGTCTAAGGTTGATGAGATTATCACTCATGTTGAGATACCTGAAGATATTCGTGTTTATGAGTTTGCTGAAAAACTAAATAGACCAATTAGTGATGTTATTAAAGTACTTTTTAATCTTGGTATGATGGCTACAAAAAATGATTTTCTTGGTAAAGATGAGATTGAAATACTTTCTGAAGAGTTTGAAGTTGAAGTTACTACAATAGACCCTAAAGATGAGTTTGATTATGAAGATCACCATGATAATGAAGATATGGATGAAAACCTAATTGAAAGACCTGCTGTTATTACGATTATGGGACATGTTGATCATGGTAAAACATCTTTACTAGATGCGATTCGTGATGCAAAAGTTGCAGATGGAGAAGCTGGTGGTATTACACAACATATAGGTGCATATACTGTAGTCCAGAACAATCATAAAATCACTTTTATAGATACTCCAGGTCACGCGGCTTTTGGTGCTATGAGAGAACGTGGTGCAGATGCTACAGATATTATTATAATTGTTGTTGCAGCAGATGATGGTGTTAAACCTCAAACAATTGAAGCAATAAAAATTGCTAAAAAATCTGGTGCTCCTGTTATAGTTGCAGTAAATAAAATGGATAAAGAGGGTGCTAATCCAGATCTTCTTAAAGGTCAAATGGCTGAGCATGAAATGACTCCAGTTGATTGGGGTGGGGATGTTGAATTTATTGAAGTTTCTGCTAAGACTGGAAAGGGGCTTGATACTCTTTTAGATACAATCTTAATTACTTCTGAAGTTCTTGAGCTTAAAGCTAACCCTGACGCTGTGGCTAAAGCTATAGTTGTTGAAAGTTCTATAGAAAAAGGTCGTGGACCAGTTGCTACTGTTATTGTACAAAATGGTACACTAAGAGTTGGAGATACTGTGGTTTGTGGTAGTTCACATGGTCGTGTTAAAGCACTTATAGATAACCATAAAAAGATGATTAAAACTATAACTCTTTCTGAATCAGCAGTTGTAGTTGGACTAAATGAAGTTCCTGCATCTGGTGAAACTTTGATGCAAATGAATTCAGATAAAGAAGCTCGTGAATATGCCCAAAAACGTTATGAGTATGAGAGAAATAAAGAGCTTTCTAAATCAACTAAAACATCTCTTGATGAGCTTAGTGCATTAATTGCAGAGGGTAAACTTAAGTCTCTTAAAATTGTACTTAAAGCGGATGTTCATGGTTCACTTGAAGCTGTTACAACTTCACTTACTGAACTTAGAAATGATGAAGTAAAAGTAGAAGTTATATCTAGCGGTGTTGGTGGAATTACTGAGAGTGATGTAGAACTTGTTAATAACTCTGAAAATACTATGTTACTAGGTTTCAATGTTAGACCAACAGGCGCGGTTAAAGCAAGTGCAAAACAAAAAGGTGTAGAGATACATACTTACTCAATTATCTATCAGCTTCTTGATGATGTTACATCAATGCTTACTGGTATGATGGAAACTAAGTTTACTGAAGAAAACACTGGTCAAGCTGATGTTAAAGAGGTATTTAGTATTCCTAAAGGTACCGTTGCTGGTTGTATGGTTGTTGATGGTAAACTTATTCGTGGGGAACATGTTCGTGTTATTCGTGAGGGTGTTGTTATCTTTGAGGGTGAACTTAATTCACTTAAACGTTTTAAAGATGATGTTAAAGAAGTTGGTAACGGTTACGAATGTGGTGTTGTACTTAATGGCTACACTGATGTTGTTGTTGGTGATGTTATTGAGACATTCAAAAAAGTTGAAGTTAAAACACAACTGTGAATCCACACGAAATAAAGCTTAAACGTACAGAGTCAGTTCTTAAAGAACTGGTTCCTGAAGCTATCCAAACTTTAAATGACTCAAGAGTTAGAATGTTGGATGTTATTGATGTTAAGTGTTCTAAGGGTAAAAGTGATTGTAAAGTTTACCTTGATCCTCATGAATATACACAAGAGGAAGAGGAGCATTTTATTAGACTTATCTCAAAAGCAAGACCTATTATTGAAGAGTATTGTATGAGTGAACAAGGTTGGTATAGAAGTCCAACTATGACATTTATATTTGATCACCAACTTGAAAAATCAAAAAAAATAGAAGAACTTTTTAAACAAATTTCAAAGGAAAAGTAGTATGGCATTAGAAAACGACATTAAAAACATGTTAGAGTCTATGGATCTGTCTCTATATGATACAGTTATTACAAATGAATTTGATGAAACAATTTTTAGAGTTAATATCACAAAAGCAGGTGGTATTAGTATGGAAACTTGTGTAGAGGTAACTAAGTTACTTTCACCACTTTTGGATGTTACTTCACCTGTAAAAGGTAACTACCGTTTAGAAGTTAGTTCTCCTGGTATTGAGAGAGCTTTAAAAACACTTGATCATTTTGTAAACTCTGTAGGTGAAAAAGTTTCATTAACCACCTCTGATAAAGAGAAACTTAGAGGTGTGTTAACTAAAGTTGATGGAAACACTTTAAGTCTCGAAGTGGATGGTGAGTGTAAAAATATAGATTATATGGATGTTAAAAAAGCTCGAACTTACTTTGAGTGGTAGTGATGTCACCATCTTTTTATATGCAACTTGCTCTAAATGAAGCATGGAAATATCAAGGTTTAACTTATCCTAACCCTGCTGTGGGTTGTGTGATTTTAGGTGAATATAATGAGATACTAAGTATTGAAGCTCATCATAAAGCTGGTGAGTCTCATGCTGAATTAAATGCATCTATAAGTGCTTTTAAAAAACTTAGTTCTATAGATATATCCCACTTAAATGCCATTGATGCACACGCCTACCTCTTAAAAAACCACAATAAACTTTTTACTAAGACAACTTTTTTTGTTACACTAGAACCTTGTTCTCATAGTGGTAAAACACCATCTTGTGCAACACTTTTAAAAATTTTAAAACCTAAAAAAATTTATGTATCTCAAAATGATAAATCATTAAAAGCATGTGGTGGTAATCAAATTTTAAAAGATATTGGTATTGATGTTGAAAGTGCAATTTTAAAAGATAAGGGTTATGACTTACTTTACCCTTTTTTAAAAAGTTCTAAAGATAGTTTTGTGTTTTTTAAATGGGCACAAAGACTTGATGGTAGTGTAAGTGGTGGTGTTATAAGTAGTAATGAATCACGAACACTAGTTCATAAAATGAGAGATGTTTGTGACCTTCTTGTTATAGGTGGAAATACTGTAAGGGTTGATAGACCAACTTTAGATGCAAGAATGGTTGATGGTAAGGCTCCAGATATATTGATATACTCCAAAAGTGATGATTTTGATAGAGATATACCACTTTTTAAACTCAAAAATAGAGATGTTTTTGTATCATCCTCTTTAGAAAAAATCTCTGATTATAAAAATGTGATGATAGAGGGTGGGGCATCTATGTTAGATGCTACAAAAGATATAGTGGATTACTATTTATGCTTTATAAATCCAAGTGTAAGTAGTACAAATATTAAACATAATAAGATAAATTTTGAGATATTACATAACTTTAGAGTTGGTACTGATATCGCAATGTGGATGAAAAGGAAGTAGATGAGTAGTGAAAGTAAAGATAGTTTAGCAAAACAAGAAAAAATTGTTTCTATGTTTGACGATATAGCGGGTACTTATGATGTAGCAAACCGTGTTATGAGTATGGGTGTTGACATTGCATGGAGAAAAAAAGCTTGTAATCTTGCTTTTGAATACTTAGGGCGTGATGATGTAGATATGATTTGTGATGTGGCCTGTGGAACTGGTGATATGATGAACTATTGGTCTAAGCAAGCTAAGCTTAATGGTATTGCACTAGATAAAATCGTTGGAGTTGACCCTAGTGTTGGTATGGTTGATGTTGCAAAAGAGAAGTTTAAAGACTTTGATTTTCATATATCTAAAGCTACACAAATACCTTTTTCTGATCAAAGTGCTGATATAGTTAGTATAACTTATGGAATAAGAAATGTTATGCAAAGAGTTGAAGCGTTTGAAGAGTTTAATCGTGTTCTAACTAAAGATGGTTTAGTTGTTATTTTAGAGTTTATGAAAAATGAAAACCCAAGCTTTTTGGGTCGTATAAGAGATTTTTATATGAATAAAATACTGCCAAAAGTTGGTGCTTTTATATCTAAAAATAAAGAAGCTTATGAGTACCTTCCAAACTCTATAGAGGGATTTTTAAGTAAAGAGTCTATGATTAAAGAGCTTGATGGTGCTGGATTTGACTTAGTTTATGAAAAAAGTTTTTCTATGGATATATCAACGCTAATAATCGCAAGAAAAAGATGAACCAATACTTAAGTGTATCTGTTGTTAATGAGCAGATAAAAAATCTCTTAGAATCTACTTTCTCAAGAGTTATGATAGAGGGTGAACTCTCACGCATTACCTACCACAACTCTGGACATATCTACTTTACACTAAAGGATGCAAATTCTAGTATTAAGTGTGTAATGTTTAGGTCATACGCTCAAAAACTTCGCTTTAGACTTGAAGAGGGACAAAGTGTAATGTTAGATGGGGCTTTAACTCTTTATAAACCTCGTGGTGAGTACCAAGTAAATGCTATTAAAATAGAACCAAGTGGTACAGGTGCTTTAGCCCTTGCTTACGAGCAACTAAAAAAAGATCTAGAGAAAAAGGGTTATTTTAAGAAAGAGATTAAAAAAGATATCCCTTCTTACCCACAAAATATAGCTTTAGTTACTTCTGCTACTGGAGCTGCTTTGCAAGATATGTTAAGAGTTGCAACAACAAGATACCAAAATATTAAATTTGATATATATGATGTTTTAGTTCAAGGTGAAATGGCATCATCACAAATTGCTAATGCAATAAATATAGCTGATCAAAGATCTTATGATATTATTGTGATTGCTAGGGGTGGGGGTAGTATTGAAGATCTTTGGGCATTTAATGAAAAAATTGTTGCAGATGCTATATTTAATGCTACAACTCCAATTGTTAGTGCTGTTGGTCATGAGATAGATTTTTTAATAAGTGACTTTGTTGCTGATTTAAGAGCACCAACACCAAGTGCAGCTATTCAGATGATACTCCCAGACAAAAATGAGCTTTTAATGAATATTGATAATATTAGAAACTCTTTTAATCAGATTTTAGAGCATAAAATAAATAAATCTAAACTTCTTATAGATGATTTAAGTGTAAGATTTAAGGAAAACTCAATAGAGCAAAAAATATCTTTTGCCTTAAGTGAGATAGACTCTTTAAAGAAAAGATATAATCAACTAATTGAGCATAAAATAGAATTTAAAAGTAGAGAAATCCCACATCTAGCTGAAAATTTCTCAAGATTTATATCTCAAAGTTTTTTAGATAAACATCGTGAACTTAACTCATTAACACAAGTATTTAATCAGGCTAACCCTAAAAATAAACAGATGAAAGGTTTAGCTCAAGTAGTTAAATCATCAAAAGTTATCTCTTTAGATAGTTTAAATAAAGATGATGAGTTTGAACTTCAAGATACAAGGTATAAAATATTATCAAAAGTTATAGCTAAAAAAGTGCTCTAAAAAGTTACAATATTTAGATACACTACGATAAAGGATTTTAATGAACCAAGATAAAGTTAATAATTTTTCTTTTTCAGAAGAGGTATGGCACGCTATAACACATGGTGTAGGTTTTATTTTAAGTATAGTTGCTTTAGCCTTATTGGTAGCTTTTGCATCTTTAAATGGTAATGTTATAGATATAGTATCTTCTGCTATATATGGAACAACTTTAATAATTATGTATGGTAGCTCAACCATGTACCACGCTGTTACACATACTGAGGTTAAAAGATTATTTCAAAAGTTTGATCATAGTGCTATATATTTTTTGATTGCTGGAACATATACTCCTGTTATGCTTGTAGCTGTTGGTGGAGATATTGGATGGACACTTATAAGTATAGAGTGGATTTTTGTTGTTATAGGTGTAGCTTTAAAGTTTTTATACCCAGGTCGTTTTGAGATATTTTCACTTGTTGCTTATGTTTTAATGGGCTGGCTTATAATGGTTGTAATAGATACTTTTAAAGCAAATATTGATCCTATGGGTTTTTGGTTAATAGTAGCTGGTGGTATCTCATATACAGGTGGTATAGTTTTTTATATAAAAGATAATATAAACTATTTTCACGCTATATGGCATATGTTTGTTTTAGCTGGTTCAGCTTTCCATTTTTTTGCTATTTTACTTTATATAATTTAAGATATCCTTAGACTAATAATAAAACAAACTCCATCTTTTGTATTGTTAAAAACTAACTTACCTTTTAGGTGAGTCTCAACAATAGTTTTTGACATATAAAGTCCTAGCCCTGTTCCACTTGAACTCTCTTTTGTACTAAAATATGGCTCAAATATCTTTTGAGATATATCTTCATCTATCCCTTTTGCATTATCACATACAACTAGATATACATTTTTATTGTCTTGGTATGTTTTTATCTTGATGTATGGATTTTTAATGCTGTTTTCAAGTAGTGCATCTTTTGAGTTTTTTATGAGATTTAATACAACTTGAAGAAGTTCATTTTTATAAACTTTTATATGTGCGTTATCTTTATAATCCTCAAAAATCTCTATATTTGAATTTTTTAACATATTTAGTGTAAGTTTTATACTCTCTTTTGCTATTTCATTTAAACATATTGATGTTACATCTTTATCTGGCATAAAAAAGTTTCTAAAATCATCTATAGTGCTTGACATAAACTCTAAGGTTTTTTCACCCTCAGATATCTTCTTTTTTAAATACACTTTACTTAAATCATTGTCATCATAAGCACCCTCTATATTCATAAATATATAAGATAGTTGGTTTAGAGGCTGTCTCCATTGGTGTGCTATCATTGATATCATATCTCCCATAGCTGCCATCTTGGAGTTTTGGATCAGCATCTTTTCTTTCTCTTGATGAGCTTGAACCTCCTCCTTTACCCTGAGCTCAAGTGAGTAGTTAACAAGTTCAAGCTCCTCTTGTTTTTGTTTTACATCTTTTTCATACTCTTTAAAGATAGATATTATTTTTCTTGATAATAAAAACGATAGTAAAGATACAAAAAGAGCTATTAAAAGTGAGCCAAAAAATATAAGTTTAGTCTCTTTT
>WFNF01000130.1 GCA_015488775.1 Helicobacteraceae bacterium | reverse complement strand
ATATATGAAGGAGCAAAAGAGAGAAGTAGACCACTTAGAATATTTAGTGAAGATGATATATGGAACTACATAAAAAAGTATAAATTAGAATACTCTAAGATATATGATGATGTTCTTGTAGATAATACTATAGTTAAGGGTGAAAAGAGGACTGGTTGTGCTTATTGTGCATTTGGGGTTCAGTTTGAGGGTAAGGATGATAATAGGTTTACTCGGTTGCAAAAGAGGAAACCTAAGCAGTTTTTGAAGATGATGGGGTTGGAGAATGGTGGTGTTTCTTATGGGGAGGCTTTGGAGGTTGTTTTAGGGGTTTGAGCTTTTTGCGAGACTGAAGTCTCACTTCCAGAAGATAGTGTAAAAAGAGGTTGTTTTACGCTCTTGAGGTTTATTTGTACTACTTAGTTAAACCAAGTTGTTTTTTAAGATCTAGTAGATTGTAGTAATCTTTTTGAGATACAATTTTGCCATTTTTATTTATGGTAGTTGAGCTTAAACCTTTAATCTCAAACTTTTTATTGTTCACAACTACTCCATCCCATTTACCAGTAAATGTACCTCCATATACCCATTCATAAACTATAGTATCTCCATCTATAAACACATCACCACTTTTACCCCAATACATATCTGGAACATAACCCATAAACGCATCTGTTATGGCCTTACTTACATTTTTTTTACCTTTTGTAGTGTAGTCATAACCTAAATCGTACCAGATTACATCATCTGCATAAAACCCATCTATTTTGTGTAAATCATGTTCATTCCAAGCAGATATATAATCATCTAAAACCTCACTAACTTTGTACTCTTGTGCATTTAGGGTAAGTAAACTACCAATTGCCATTATTATAAATAAGAATTTTTTCATTATTCTTCTCCTAATTAAATTTTTATTATGATAGGAAAATACAAAGATAATTTCTACTTATAAAATGTCAAAAGTAGTGATTTTAACCCAAATTATGCAGTATGGAACAATAAGTAGCGTCTATGCTTGTGCATAAGGGATGTTTAGAAAATCTTTGTGCCTACCTAATTGGTAGGTCAATAATTTTATGAATGTGCCTTGTGTACAATTATAGATGCAATCTTCAAGTTCTCTACTGTATAGTTTGGGTTTAGCTCATACTGTATTGTTTTGGAGTGATTTTATATATATTTTTAAATGCTTTAATAAAGTTTGATGTATTGCTATAACCAAACTCAGATGCACACTTGCTTACGCTCATACCATTTTTTAAAGCTTCATTTGCCAAGCTCATATTGTGATTTAGAAGCCACTTTTTTGGAGATAAATTATATGATTTTTTAAATTTTCTATTAAATGTTGAAAGACTACAACCACAAAGATTTGCCCAATCACTAATGCTTAGGTTTTTATCGTAATGTTCAAGCATATAGGTTTGGGTGTCAACTTTAACATCCTCTTGTGCTTGCAATATATTTATAAAATCCTCATTTGATTCACATATAAGATGTAATAGTTCAAATATTTTTATTTTTAATAAATGATGATTGTTTTTATCTTTATAATTTATGTATTGAAGTGAATTTATATAGTTTAAAAGATTATCGGATACATCTATTTTTAGTATTTTACTGTCTGTACGGTTTTCTTTAGTATGAGTATGACTAATAAATTCAGATGTAAGAGCATAATCAAAAAAGAATAGATAAACTTCCATATCTTTTTGATTTTTAATATAATCAGAGATAAGATAACTGTCTCTTGGCATAAACAACATCTCACCATCACTTACAGTAAACTTTTGATAATCGTAGGTTTGTATCTCAACATATCCAGATATAACATATACTATGGAGTGAGAAACAATAATTTTCTCCATATCCAACATATCTGTCTCTAGTTTTTTGTATAAAATAGAGTTGTTTTCATCAGCAAGTAGTATCTTTATAGCATCTAAATCATACATAGCTTTTGGTAGGGTGTAAAAATCTGGTTTAATAGTTCTTCCTTAAATATGAGTACAAATCATAAATATAAGATGAGTGTTGTTTGTGTATCTATTCCCACGCAAAGCGAGGGAAATAAGTAGATGTTTTAACTATAGTTATAAATTATTCCCACTCAATAGTTGCAGGTGGCTTTGATGAGATATCGTAAACTACACGGTTAATTCCATCTACCTCATTTATGATACGTCTTGAGATACGCTCAAGAAGATCGTGTGGAAGGTGTGCAAAAGTTGCTGTCATTCCATCTACTGCTTCAACTACTCTAACACAAACCGTGTTGTCATAAGTTCTATTGTCACCCATAACACCTACAGATTTCACATTTAGTAAAACAGTAAAAGCTTGCCATGTTTTTGTGTAGTAACCACTTGCTTTAAGCTCATCAAGTAAGATAACATCTGCTTCTCTTAGAAGTGTTAAATCAGGAACATTAACATCACCCATAATTCTAATAGCTAAACCTGGCCCAGGGAAAGGGTGACGGTTAATCATAGATTCAGGTAGTCCAAGTTCAAGACCCATTTTTCTTACTTCATCTTTAAAAAGTTCTCTTAAAGGCTCTATAAGTTCAAAATCCATCCAATCTGGAAGACCACCAACATTATGGTGAGATTTTATAACTTCACTTGGTCCATTAACAGAGATAGACTCAATAACATCAGGGTAAAGTGTCCCTTGTGCTAAAAATTTAATCCCATCATGCTTTTTAGCCTCTTTTTCAAACTCTTCAATAAAAGTATGACCAATGATTTTTCTTTTTTGTTCAGGGTCACTTATACCTTTTAGTTTATCTAAAAAACTATCAACTGCATCTATAGTAATTAAAGGTACTTTTAAATTAACTTTGAAAACTTCTTCAACTTGTTCTCTTTCACCTTTTCTTAAAAGCCCATTATCAACAAAAACAGGTATAAGTTGATCACCTATGGCCTCGTAAAGTATAGCAGCAGTTACAGAACTATCAACTCCACCACTTAAACCACAAAGTACTTTACCTGAACCAACTTGCTCACGAATTTTTATAATTTGCTCTTTTACAAAGTGTTCCATCTTCCATTTCTCTTCAACACCACAAATATCTCTTGCAAAATTTCTAAGCATCAAGTAACCCTCATCAGAGTGTTGAACTTCAGGATGAAACTGCATTGCATAAACTTTTTTCTCTTCATTTGCTATAGCTGCATATGGTGAGTTAGCAGAAGTTGCTATAGTTTTAAAGCCTTCAGGTAAAGCATCTACTTTATCTGAATGTGACATCCAAACAATTCTTTCATCATCACAATCTTTAAAAAGTGGTGAACATGATGATCCACCCTCTATAGTTAACTCAGCTTTTCCATACTCATGATGAGTAGAGCGTATAACAGAACCACCAAAATCTACAGAGATTCTTTGCATTCCGTAACAGATTCCAAGAACTGGAATACCCATTGAATAAACATCTTTATCAACCTCATAAGCATCTTTATTGTAAACACTTGAAGGTCCACCACTTAGGATTAAACCTTTTGGATTTTTTGCTTTTATATCAGCAGCTTTTGTGTAGTAAGGTAAAATTTCACAATAAACACGCTCTTCTCTTAAACGTCTTGCGATAAGTTGAGTGTATTGTGAACCAAAGTCTAAAACTATAATGCTTACATTAGTCATATTATGAACCTTTATATAGAATATTAATTGTGCGAGTATATCTTTTTTTAGTTTTGAGTGGGTTTAAAGTTGATGCGTATAAACATAGATTTTGTAACATATTTACTCAAAGCAACTTTATTATCAAAATTGTGTGTGAAAATAAGTGACATATCTTTAGCTAAGACAAGCCTAAATATTATAAATTAAATCATATTTAGATATAGTGCTTCCAATTGTTTTCTCTTTAAACCCATAGGTTTGGGAAATCATGAACACATGGTGTTTAAAGATGTTTTAAAAGAACAAAAAAAGGTTGGTAGATATGGAACACTATAGTGTTGCGCACCCATATTTTGGGGTGTTTTTATTATTTGTAATGACATTTGGAGCTTTTATGGCTACAACTGTAGTTGCAAGATTGGCGAGTCGTGCTCTTTCGAGTAAATCAAGTGAGAAGATTAAATTATCTGTATATGAGTGTGGACCAGAGGTTTCTAAACAACCAAACCGTCTTTCTCCACAGTTTTATCTTTTTGCTTTACTATTTTTACTTTTTGATGTAGAGATAGTTTTTATGTTCCCATGGGCTATTGATTTTAAACTATTAGGTTGGTTTGGCTTCGCGGAAATGTTACTTTTCATACTACTTCTTGCTATAGGTTTCGTATATGCATGGAAAAAAGGAGCGCTTGAATGGCACAACATCAAGTAAATTATACACAAGATGGTGGTTTACCAGTTGCACTTACAACTATTGATAAAGTTGTAAACTGGGGTAGATCTAACTCAATTTGGGCTTTGACTTATGGTTTGGCTTGTTGTGGTATCGAGATGATGGCATCTGGTGCTTCACGTTACGATTTTGACCGTTATGGTACTATATTTAGAGCTAGTCCTAGACAATCTGAGCTTATGATTGTTGCGGGTACTCTTACTAAAAAACATGCTGAGTTTATAAAAAGACTTTATGATCAAATGCCTGAACCTAGATGGGTTATATCTATGGGTTCATGTGCAAACACTGGTGGTATGTTTAACACTTACGCAACTGTTCAAGGTGTTGATCGTGTTATACCTGTAGACCTTTACTTACCTGGTTGTGCTCCTAGACCTGAAACACTTCAGTATGGAGTTATGCTTCTACAAAAGAAAATCAGAGCTTCAAAAGCTGGTAAAGCTCAAAAGCCTAAGAGGTTGATGTAATGAGAAAATATACACCAAAAAAAGATGTACAAGCAAAGTCTTACTATACAGATAGATTTTGGGTTGCACCTCAAGTTGCTAAGTCACCAGTAGAAAGTGATGCTACTTTTTCTGAAGATTTAGCTGCAATTAAAGAGAAGTTTGAAGTTCTTGATGCATATATTCAAGTTGATCAAATGGTTGTTTATATAAATGCAAAAGATAACTTTGATGTAATTAAACTTGCAAAAGAAGATCTTGCTTATACTCAAATGTCAGAACTTTCTGCAATTGATTGGTTAGCAGATAAAGGTCAATTTGAGATTTTTTATCAAATGCTTTCTATGACAAAAAGAAAACGTATTAGAATTAAATGTTTTATAGATGAGCAAGAGCCAATTTTATCTGTTGAAAAGCTTTTCAGATCTGCAGACTGGAGTGAGCGTGAAATGTATGACATGTATGGTGTTATAGTTAACGGTCATCCATTTATGAAACGTATTTTAATGCCTGATGACTGGAGTGGACACCCACTTAGAAAAACTTATCCTTTAATCGGTGATGAGGCTGCTGCTTGGTATGAAGTAGATAAAATATTTGGTAAAGAAGCACGAGATGTTATAGGTCCTGAGATTCGTGATACTGCGCGTATTGATCGTTATGATACTGAGCGTTTTTCACGTCTTGGACATGAAGTGCCTCATGGCGCTGCTATACCTGAGGGTGAACCTAAAACACCTTTAGCTTACCAAGAAGATGGTGGGGTTTTCTTAATTAAGAAATTCCATGAAGATGATTCTGTAATTATTACAGATAGAGATCGTTAGGAGAGTATGAATGCAAGATACTAATAGGTTAAGACCTTTTTTCGAAAATATAGCATTTGATCGTGATGACAATGAAGTTATATTAAACTTTGGTCCTCAGCATCCATCTGCTCATGGACAACTTAGACTTATGTTACACCTGCAACAAGAGCAGATTGTAAAAGCACATCCAGATGTTGGATACCTTCACCGTGGTATGGAGAAGATGGCAGAAAATATGATATACAATGAGTTTTTACCAACTACTGATCGTATGGATTATATTGCATCAAGCTCAAATAACTACGGTTTTGCTCTAGCTGTTGAAAAACTACTAGACCTTGAAGTTCCTCGTCGTGCTAAAGTTATTCGTATGATGTTGCTTGAAACTAACAGACTTATGTCTCACCTTTTTTGGTTAGCTACAACTGCGCTAGATATTGGTGCAATGACTGTTTTCTTATATGCGTTTAGAGAACGTGAGTATCTAATGGATCTTATTGAAGATTATTGTGGTGCTAGACTTACTCATGCAGCTATAAGAATAGGTGGAGTTCCACTAGACTTACAAGATACTTTTATAGCTGATCTTAAAAAGTTTTTAGAAAAATTGCCTGCTAACATAAAAGATTACGAAGATCTACTAGATACAAATAGAATCTGGTTGATGCGTATGGAAAATGTTGGAGTTATCTCAACTGATATGGCACTTTCTTGGGGCTGTACAGGTCCAATGTTAAGAGCAAGTGGTGTTGAATGGGATATTCGCAAAGAAGAGCCTTATGAACTTTACGATGAAGTTGATTTTGATATACCAGTTTCAGATAAGGGTGATAACTACGCTAGATATAAAGTGTATATGGAAGAGATGAGACAATCAGCTCGTATTCTTGATCAGTTAATACCTATGTATTATGAGACTACTCCAGAGTTAATGGCTCATGCACCTAAATATATCTCAGGTAGTAAACTAGATATTATGACTCAAAACTACTCTTTGATGCAACACTTTGTTCTTGTAACTCAAGGTATGAGACCACCAGTTGGTGAAGTTTATGTTGCAACTGAATCACCAAAAGGTGAACTTGGTTTTTACATAAACTCTCAAGGTGGACCTTATCCTTATAAGTTAAAATTACGTGCACCTTCATTTTGGCACACAGGTATCTTAACTGACCTTCTTCCTGGTCATTATATACCTGATGTTGTTTCAATCATTGGTACAACAAACATAGTTTTTGGTGAGGTTGACAGATAATGAAACGTTATGATTTAAGACATTTAGAAAGTGATTTTTATACTCGTATGGGTGAGATTTTGAAATCTGAAGCTCAATTTGGTGAAGTTGTACTTTTCCTTTTTGAAATTGGCGATTTTTCTGCTATTCAAAAAAGTGCAGATTTAGTTAAAGAGCATGGTTATGAGTTGATGAATTCGTTGAAATTTAACGAAGTTGACTGGACTATAGTAGTAAGAAAGTAGGGTAATATGAGCAAAGTATATTTCTCAACTTGGAAAGATGAGCAGATCAATAATATTGGTAAAGCAGAAGATTCTTGGGATGAATCTGCATACAATCTACCAGCACAATATGACGAGCATTCATCTTCAAAAGCTTTTATTGGTTGGGATGGTGTCGCTCTATTTGACAAAGATATAGATGTTGTAAAACTTGCAACTGAGTATGCTCACCAGTATCAAGAGTATTCTGAAGCATGTGGAAGATGTGCACCTGGTAGATGGGGTGGACGTATTTTATACGATTTGATGGATAAAATTGCTCGCGGTGAAGGTACTGTTGCAGATATGGATCATTTGAAAGAGGTTTCAAGATCTATGCAACTTACATCTAAATGTGAAATAGGTAAAACTGTTCCAAACCCACTTTTAGATCTTATGGAACATTTTGAAGATACATTTTTAGAGTGTATAAATGAGCAAAAAGCTTCAAAACATTATCATGAAGATGTAGAGTATATAGCTAAGATTACTGCTCCATGTATGGATGCTTGTCCTGCTCATGTAGATATTCCAGCTTATATTGAGGGTGTTCGTGATCAAACTTTTGAAGACTCTTTAAAAGCTACAAGACAAACTATGCCACTTGCTCATACTTGTGGTCGTGTTTGTCCACACCCTTGTGAAGATGAGTGTAGTAGAGTTAATCTTGACTCACCAATCTCAATCATGGAGTTAAAACGTATAGGTGCTGATTATGAGAGTGATCATGGTATAGGTTTTATTCATCCTGGTAAAAGAGGTAAAAAAGCTAAATCTATAGGTAAAAAAGTTGCTATAGTTGGTTCTGGTCCTGCTGGGCTTACTACAGCTTACTACCTTGCACTTGATGGTGTAGATGTTGATGTTTTTGAAGAGTTACCAGTTCTTGGCGGTGAGGTTACTGTTGGTGTTCCTGAATACAGAATGCCTTGGAGTAAATACTCTCAAGATATTGAAGCAGTTAAAGATTTGGGTGTAAATTTTCACCTAAATACAAAAGTTTCTGTTGATATGATGCGTAAGTTTGAAGAAGATTATGATGCAACTATGATAGCTTCTGGAACTCGTATATCTAAAAAAGTTAGATGTGCAAATGAGAGACCAGAAGTACAAGGTTATTGGGGAGCTATTGACTTTCTTGACCGTGTTAATCTTTATGAAAAATTTGATATTCCTTTGAATCAAGCTCAGAAAAAAGAGTATGATATTGACGCAGATTTTGTTGATCTTACTGGTAAAACTGTAGCTTGTGTTGGTGGTGGTTTTACCTCTATGGATGTTGTTAGATGTTCTATAAGAGCAGGTGCAACTCGCGTTATTATGCTTTATCGTCGTGATGAAAAAACTATTATTAGAAATACAACCTATGAAGAGTATCACGAAGCAGTTGAAGAGGGTGTTGAGTTTATTTTTCACTCTGCTGTAGCTGAGATGAAAGATGAAAATGATGTATTAAAATCTTTGATTATAGACAAGTTTGAGCTAGTACCTGATCCAAATGGTGGTCGCGCTCAACTTGTTAAAATTGAAGGTGCTAGTGAAGAGATAGCAGTTGATTATCTTATTCCAGCTGTTTCTCAAAGTGCAGATCTTGATTTTGTTCCTAGTGAATGGGAATTAGATATGACTTCATGGGCAACTATTAAAACTAATGGTGTTGATTATATGACATCAAGAAAAGGTATCTTTGCTTCTGGAGACTGTGAATATGGTCCTATGACTATTGTTAATGCAGTTGGTCAAGCAAAACGCGGGGCATCTGTTATGACAAGGTACCTAAAAACTGGTGAGATTACTTTAAGTGATGATGAGATTATGGAAGATCATCTTAGAAAGATGAAAGTCTATGATAAAAATAAAAAAATTACAGGTTGGCTACAAGGTGTTCCAAGACAACAATCTGAAGTTTTAGATGTAAACATAAGAAAGTTTAACAATGATGAAGTTAACTTTGGATTTACACAAGAGCAGGCTATTAGCGAAGCAGAACGTTGTATGCGTTGTTACTATATCGCTATGGTAGCTAAGTAGGGAGGTGCAAATGATTAATTTTAAAATTAACGGTATCGATTACACTGCTAATGAGGGCGAGTCTATATTAGATTGTGCTAGACGCCATAATGTATATATCCCTACTATGTGTTATATGCCTAAAACTACTGCAAATGCTTCTTGTAGAATGTGTTCTGTTGAGGTTGAGGGTCAAGATGGTTTTATACTATCTTGTAACACTCCAGTTCTTGAGGGTATTAATGTAATTTCAGATAGTGAATCACTATACACTGAGCGTCAAAACATTATGAAACTTTATAATGTTAACCATCCATTACAATGTGGTGTATGTGACAAAAGTGGTGAGTGTGATCTTCAAAACAAAACTTTAGATTTTGGCTTGGATGAACAATCTTTTGCTGTACGTGATTTAAAGCGTAAAAAGAAGAAGTGGGGTGTTCATACTTATGATCCTGCTCTTTGTATTATGTGTGAAAAATGTACGGCAGTTTGTAATCAAGTTATAGGTGCAGAAGCCTTATATATTAAGCCAGGTGGTTACCAATCTGAGATTGATATTAATATGACTAGATGTATAGAGTGTGGTGAGTGTATTGATGTTTGTCCAGTTGGAGCTATGGCATCAACTGAGTTTAAATACACTACAAACGCTTGGGAACTTGAAAAAGTTCCATCAAGCTGTTCACATTGTTCAAGTGCATGTAATTTATATTATGAGTCAAAATTTGATGGTATCAGTTCTTATGTTAATGATACTAAAATTTATCGTGTAACAGATGATGAGCATTTTGGTACTCTTTGTGGCGCTGGTAGATTTGGTTTTGATTATGCTAATAAAGCTCAAAAAGATGAAAAATCATTTGAAAATGCTGTTGAAGCGTTTAAAAAAGCTAAAAATGTGTATTTTACATCATACATAACAAATGAAGAAACTTATATCTTAACAAAACTTCAGGAAAAACTTGGTTTTAACCTTGTAAATAATGAAGCTAAAGAGATGCAAGATTTTATGGAAGCTTTTGCTAGTACAGCAGGTGAGCAGTTTGCAAATGCAACTTTAGATAGTGTGAAGAAAAGTGATTATATCATTTCACTTGGCTCATCACTTGCAACAGATAACCCTATGGTTAAATTTGCTATATCTAAGGCAGTAACTCATAAAAAAGCTTATGTTACAAATATACATCCTATAGAAGATGAATCTATTAAAAACATTTTAAATGAATATATTAAATGTGAAGTTGGTAGTGAAGAAGCAATATTAGCAATGTTAGCTGAAACTTTTGTAGAAGATAAATCATCTCAAAAAACATTCTTTGATGATTTAGATATTGGCTACTTAAGTGGTGAAAGTAATGTTAATGAGTCTGAACTTGAAAATATGAAACGTTTTTGTGCTAGAAAAAAGAGAAAAACTCTTATTTTAGGTTCTGATGT
>WFNF01000129.1 GCA_015488775.1 Helicobacteraceae bacterium | reverse complement strand
TGGTACGAAGAGAAAGAGTTTAACTTTATATTTGAGTAGCACTTAACAAACACTAAAACTCCCTTTAAGGGAGTTAAAAGCACATAAATCTACAAAGTTTTAAAAACCTCTTCACATCTTTTATACCCATAATCTATAATCTTTTTAGCTAGGTTAAACTCTAGTGTTCCACATAGGTTTCTTGGTATCTCTATCTCTATATCTGGTGGGTAGGAAGCTAGTTTCATCCTTGCTATAGTTCCTTGCATCGCATCAAAACTTTTATCTGCTACTTTATCCAAAATTATGCAGTAGAAAACTTAAGAAAGCGCCTATCATTGTACACAAGCATAGACGCTACTTGTTGTTCCCTACTGCATAATTTGGGCTTATATATGCCCATCTCAGTGTTTATATGATTAGAAAAATGTAATTTATCCATAAAATCAGGAATTAGTTAAAGGGATTGATTATTTTAATATCAAGATTCTTAAAATCTTTTTCATTTCTAGTTAGTAAAACCATATCCTTTACTTGTGTTGTAGCACCTATTAAAGAGTCCATTATAGGTAAAGGCTGTCCTAATTGTTTTAGTTTAGTATTGACAATTCCCCATTGAAGCATAACCTCAGTATCTATATCGATAATTTTATTTTCAAATCGTACTAACAAATCATGCTCTAGCCAATATAGTAATTTATCTTTTTTTTGAGAATTAGCAAGTTTTTCAACTCCTGCCTTAATTTCACCAATTGTTATAACAGATAAATATATATCGTTTTCATTAAGAGTTAAAATATAATCAATAACTTTTTGATTGGGAATTTTTGACATAAATTCTGAAATGATATTTGTATCTAAAATATACTTCAAAAAATCATTCTATCACTATATAATTCAGATTCTCTTTCAAGCTGAATATCATTCAAAGGACTAGAACGAAAAAAACTTACAATATTATCTTTTTTTTTAATCTGTGTATCATCTATTTTTTTTACTTCCAAGTTTTTAGTTGGAATGTTTTTCAAAAAAAACATAACTTTGTCATAAATAGTGTCATTTATATCTAACTTGATTGTGTACATATAAAACTCCTCTGAGTAAACTTCTACGATTATAACACATTTAACTATATTTTGAGATTATCAAAACTCTTCATAAAATAGCAAAAAACTTCTATATAGCTTATACACAAGCATATATGCTACTTTTAGTTTCCTATTAGACAATTTGGGTTAAAAACCTCTTCACACCTATGATACCCATAATCTATAATCTTTTTAGCTAGGTCAAACTCTAGTGTTCCACATAGGTTTCTTGGTATCTCTATCTCTATGTCTGGTGGGTAGGAAGCTAGTTTCATCCTTGCTATAGTTCCTTGCATCGCATCAAAACTTTTATCTGCTACTTTATATATGCCCATTTCGGTGTTTAAAATATTTGTTGTTTTAAAAGAGTTTATATAAGTGTTGATTTTATCCATAGTTGTTTCGTTTTTAGGTTCATCCTCTATCTCAATGTTTTCTATAGCCTTGCCACCTAGATTTACGGCAATCTTTAGATCTGTGTTATCATCAAAGGTTGGGGCTATTGGTACAGGGTTTAAAACACCTCCATCTATTAGGAGTGTCCCATTTATCTCATAAGGGGTAAAGAACAGTGGTAGAGAGGCAGAGGCTCTTATAGCATCAAGTAGTTTTCCACTGTTTATCCATATCTCTTTTTCCCCTTTTATATCTGAGGCTACTGCTGTGTACTTGATGGGTAAATCTTCTATATTTGGGTTACCAACTAACTCTTTTAATTTTTTAAAAAGTCTTTTACCAGATACCAAACCACCAGTTCCTTGAAAATCTAAAAGTTTTAACATATCTAAGGTGTCTAAGTCCATCAAAAAATCTGTATAGTTATCTAGTTTACCAGCAGCGTAAAAACCACCAACCATAGCACCCATAGAACTACCAGAGATAGACTTAATCACATAATCATTCTCCTCAAGCCACTTTATAACACCTATATGTGCCATACCTCTAGCACCACCACTACCAAGGATTAAAGAGACTGTTTTAGACATATTGAACCTTTTTATGCATTATGCAACAAAAAGTTCAAAAGTCACCTTAATGAAGAAGAGATCTTACACATACAGAGTGGTTTGTAATACCAGTTTTATTTTCAATGTCTGCAAAAATCACACCTTGTACATAAGTTTTGCTACTATCAACTAAAGAGTCTGTTGTAGTCCACGAAGTATCATTACTATAGCTTGTATAAAGGATATTTTTAACATGGCTTAATTCACTTATATCACCTAGATGCCAATCATCATAACCTAAATAATCAAGATTATCACAAAAAGGTTTTGCCTCGCTATACTCCATTTTATCTTTTGATTTATAGTAAGCTAAAGCAAAATCAACACTAAATATAACTTTATCACCATACACTTTAGTGGTTTTATACTCATCACCACTTACACATATTTTATTTGCTTTAGATTCGTTTTTTTTACTAAAAAATCCATCTAGCGGTACAGGAAAATGTTTTGTGTCTTTATTCACCCAGTAGTAAACACCCATATTTGTGTCTGGATCCAAAAGCTTTAGATTTGTAAACTTGTCTGAAAAAATGTATTTATCTTGAGAGTTATAAACAAAGATAGTTTTTATCTCTTTTTTACTTGGTAATCTCCAATCGTTTATATCACCAACATCCAAACTCTCACAATAACTTTTTGCATCATCATAAGTTACAGTAGTGCTACTATAGTTTTCATCATACCATTTTAATTTTGTATAACTATCACTAACTATGCCATTAGTATCTCTACTAAAAGCTTGTGACATATCTATAGGCTTAAGAGTTTTTATCGCCTTATCTATAATGGTAAAGTTTATATCACGTGCATCTGTTTCTTTATACTTATCTGCAACCTTGTACTCAAATCTATCATCACCTATATAACCACTATCTGCACTATATTTCACATCTGGAAAATCTCCACTAAGTGAACCATGACTTGGAGTAGTAAGTAAGATATATTTTAGATTTGTTTGAGGGTCATCTATATCTTTAGCACTTAAGTTTAAATCTATAGAACCATTTTTATTTAATAAATTTGAAAAAGATTTGGCAAACGGTGCAGTATCTTTATTGTAAGCAACTTGATCAAAAACAACTATCTTTATAGTATAAACCTTAGAATCACTCAAAGATTTTACTTTTATAAAATCATCACCATAAAAACCATCATTCGCATCGTAGTACATATACCCTGCTATTTTATATAAAACACCATTTTTGGGTTCAAGTAGAACATTAAAGTTTGTATAACTTACCCTTACATTATCTATATTAAAATCTATACTTGTAGATTTTTGTGTCCCAATTCTAAAAGTAAAATCCTCTTTTAATGTTGTACCACCTTGGTTGTTTCCACCATTGTTAGTGCCACCACCGTTGTTTGTTGAGCCACCACCATTGTTAGTATTGCCACCATTGTTTGTAGATGAACCAACATCACCTGTACCACCAGAACTAGTTGTAGTGCTATCACAACCACTCAAGCCAAGTAACAAACTAATAGCAATTACACTTAAATTTTTAAACTTCATAATAAACTCCTTTTATTACAAAGTATAAAATAAAAACATTGCAAAAACATTGCAAAAATCACAAAACCCCTAAACTCTTTAAAACACTCCCATAACTCACACCATTGTTTTCTAAACTCATCATCTTTTTAAACTGTTTGGGTTTTCTTTGTTGTAGTCTTGTAAAACGGTTGTTGTTTTTATCTTCTAGATGTGCTCCAAATGCACAGTAGGCACAACCTGTTCTTTTTTCTCCACTTACTAGAGTGTTATCTATATATTTTGGATGGTAGATTGAGGCTACATCAAGTTTAAAGTGTTTTATATAAGCCCAGATATCTTTTTCACTAAATATACTTAGAGGTCTGCTTTTTGCATCTTTTGTATTATATATATTACATCCATGTTTTAGGTAGTTTTGAACTCTTGTTTCACCTTCAAAGGCTGATGTTCCTATGTAGGGTTTTTTATCTGTAATTTTTTCATATCTTTTAAATGGTTCTTTTTTTAGTATGTCACAACATTTTAGTGTTAGCTTGTATGGTTCATCTATGAGGTAGTACCATTTTTTAGGAAGTTTTCTACTTGGGATGTTTTGTCCCTTAGAGCCTATACCCTCTAGGTACATCTTTCTTGAGTTTACATTTCTTGGTGTTGGGTTTTTTAGGTCACTTATAGCACGGGCTACTTTTTTACTTACAAGTGGGAAACCATACTCTTTGATTATGGAGTTAAAACTCATTTTTGGATTTAGCCAAGTTACATTAGGGGTGTTTTTTACAAACTCTAGTATCTCTTGGTATTCGTTAGTTGTGTTACAAAAGACTGCTTCAACATCTTTATATATGGAGCGAACTAAGTGTAGTAAAACAGTAGAGTCTTTACCACCACTAAAGGAGATATATACCTTGCCATTTTGTTTTTTATAGAACTCTTTTATCTTTTTTTTGGCGTAGGTTATTTTAAAGTGTAAAGGCATTTTACTTTTTATACTAAGTGCTAGTTTTGAAGTTTTGTTTCCACTTTGTTCTTGAAGTTTTTTAAAGTAGTTATATAAACCTTGTCTACTACCAAAGCCTATACGCTTTAAGATAGAGCTAACACCTACACCCATGGCTCTCAGGGAGATTATTAGCTCTTTAAAAGGCTCATAAATCGAGATTGATGTGCTACCTTGTGGTCTTGCCAAATATTGCCTTTTTAGAGGTGCCCTTTAGTTAATATTGACAGTTTATCACATTTAACTGAAATTAATTGTTAATTAAAAAAATCTTATTCCCAAGTTACAGCTTGGGAATTAAACAGAAAGATAAAAAGATTAAATCTGTGTATGAAAGTAGAGTTAGAACTGTGCACCAACTTGGAATGTTATGCCTGTTAAACCTGCTACCTCTTCAAATGGGTTAAAATAGTCACTACATGCTAGATTTTGACTTGAGTTACCTGTACAGTTTTTAGCAAATATATCTCCACTTAAAGCTTTTTCTGAGATAGTTACATCGGGACTACCCATAAGACCATAACCAAAACCAAAACTTCCATATAATGAAAAAGATTCACTTAGTTTATAGTCTGCTTCAACTGCTAAACCTATAAAAGCACCTTGCATGTTCATTTTTATACTCTCACCTGAGTTAAAATCACCATTATCTGTGTTTATTTGACCACTAAAAGTTGGAACAACTCCCATATCTTGAGATACTAAAGCGTAACCTAATCTTGGAACTATACTAAAACCTAAAGTTTGTGTTGGTTTATATATCTCATACTGGTAAGCAGCACTAAGCATTATAGTTGTTGCATCACCAAAACCATAAGTCATCTCACCCCAAAGAGTTGAATCTTCGTTTATAGTGTAACCAGCGGCACCTGAGATATTTAAATTAACTGCTCCAGAGTTTGCTGCATCAAAGTTCATATAAGCAGCTTCTGAAGTTGCACCCTCACCTGAAACCTTTTGATCAGTTAAGTAAGCATTTTGAAAACCCGAAACACCTGGTAGTGAACCTAATGAAGCACGATATTTATCTGGTGTACCATTGCTGATGTCTGCATTTAGTGAGCTAAACGCTAGTAGTGATAAAGCTAAACTTGTAATTTTTTTCATTTTTGAAATCCTTTTGTTTTGTGATGAGAAGTTTAAAATAAAAAAGTGACAAAAAAGTTATGTAAAAAATAACTATATTATTTTTAAAAATAATTAATTGAAGTTTATATTGTAGTATGTATCCCCACTAGAGATGTGAGGATAATTTAGAACTATATGTAGAAAGTTTTATTTTTTAATCCAGATTCCACTACCAGCTGGAATATTATCTAGTAGATTTACACCCACTTTTTTTATAATTTTTTGCTTGATAGTTTCATCTGGTGAATAAGCACTCCACTTTCCATTTGTATTTATCCAAACAGTAGTTACACCTTTAAAAATACTTAAATCTTCTATCTTAAATGGTGTAGATACTAAATGCCATCCACTACTTAATGAAGAGACTTTTGTACCTGTAAGAGCTAAATCAGATTTTTTTACTAAGTCAAACTCTGATGGATGGTTTTTTACATACTCTTTAGAGCTATTTAAATCACTTTCACTATAAAGGTCATAATCGTTTGGAGATAATATAACCTCATTTTTACCAAGTGTTACACCTGAAGCGTGAGAGCTATCCTCTTTACTTTGTATAATAGCCATAATGCTTTCATAGTATTTAGGATCTATAGCTTTTTTTAGTTTTTGATCATCACTTAGACTTGCATAATCCCTAGGCGCTATAGTTATCGTGATAGTTTTTATAGAATACTCTGAGCTATCATCTGTAACTTTAACCTTAACATCGTAAGTACCCTCTTTATAAAAAGTGTGAGTGTTTACCTCTGTCCAATTACCATCATTAGTATAATTGTAAAGAACACTGTCTATCTGCCTTGCACCACTTAAAACATAATTAACACTAAAAGTGAGTTCACTAAACTCTTTTGCATCTCCTGCATATGTAAAAGTACTTATAGCAGGTGTTGTATCACTAAACTCATAAGGACCTATATCTGCATGGTTATGTATAACTCTTGCTTTACCAATCATATCTGTTGCAGGGAGCACGATATAACCATCTACTGTTCCTGCATCTATAAGATCAGATGATGATGTTAATCTATAATCATCATTTGCCTCATCTAAAAATCCAAGATTAACATTATCAAAGATATTTCCCATATTAGTTTCATATATTACACCTACTTTTGATATATCAATATAATTATATTCTAAATTTGAGATGATTGTAGCAACAGTACCGTTAATATCTGAGATATTATTATCTTTAAAAATACTATTATATATCTTGCTATACCCACTAGTTGTATAGATACCACTACTATTTGATGTTATCAATAGATTTTTTGCAATAATATACTGAGCATATATTGCACCAGCATAATTAGTACTATTATTATCTATAAATTGTGAATTTGTTACTTTAAGAGAGCTCGTAGTAATAGAAGAAGCGTGAAGCCCTGCAGCAACTTTAGCGCTATTTCCAATAAATGTAGAATTTGTTACTGTAGAACTATATTGAGTGTAAAAACCACCACCAACTTCATCAGCATGATTATTGGTAAATGTTGAGTTTGTTACCGTAGAGAATTTAGAACGAAAACCACCACCATAAGTTGCTGTATTATTTATAAAAGTTGAATCTACAACAGTTGCAGACTCTACGGCAAAAAACCCACCACCACCATTAGATATACTTCCATTGTTAGTGAATGTTGAGTTTATCACTTTTGCAGACTTATACACATAAAGACCACCATGAGTGCTGTTGTTTGTAAAGTTACAATCTCGCACCTCTATATCACTTTGTGCAAAAACTCCATAAGCATTTTTAGCATTTGTAAAAGTAAGTTTTTCCAACTTTAATGTTGCTTGTGTTGATCTAAAATCTAATATCTCATTTTGATCATCACCACTAAGTATAACATTTGCACTACTTGAACCTTTTATAGTTAAGTTGTTTTCTTTACTACTAGTGTAGTTAAATGTTCCACTACTATCATCTGTGATTTTATAAGTTCCATCAGAGATTATAATTGTATTGTTTTCAGCATTTGTAGCAGAGCTTGTAAGTGCAGCTCTTAGCTCTTGTGTTGTTGAGACACTAAATGTTTGAGCATATAGTGAAAAACTTGTTAGAGTTAGAAGTGTAAGTAATTTTTTCATCTTATTATCCTTTATAAAGTTGGTGGTGATGGTGGTGTTTCAAGATCTACATCGCTATCATTGTTATTGATCAGAGCTATACTCTCATTATCTTTTGCATCATTAAGTTTTTTTAGAGCCAACTCAACTATATCTTCAAAACCACTTTTTGTTTTTACAAGATTACTTGATACTTTAGTTATCTCACTTAGTATATTTTGTAGTATCTCATTTTGTTTTTGTATAAACTCTTTTTCGTTTTGAGGTATAATTATAGAGCTATCTATAGTAGCTAAAGCATCTATAATCTTTAAGGCATCAAAGTTTGTGTTAGAGTTTTTAATAGAGCTTATTATAGAGAGTTTTATCTTTTCTAGTAACTTTTTTGAACTTGTTGATTTAGCTCTTTTTAGTACAGATGTAAGTAGAAGCCTTTTTATCACCTCTAATTCTAAAGTTTTTACAAACAACTTTTTATTTTTAAGATAATCTTTTTCTAACTCTTTTACATCTAAATCAAAACTATTTGCAATCTGAGTTTCAGATAGTTTAAATCTATCTTTTTTACTAGTTATAGATGCTAAATATGAACTTGCAAGCAAATCTGTAATTGGAGTTATATATATATCTTTAGAACTGTTTATACTCTTAGAAAAGACAATCTTTTTCAACTCATCATTTAAAAGCTTATTTGTAGATGTATCAGTACCCCCACTAAGAAGAAGTGGAAAATATCCATCTTTTTTAATCTCAACATCTTTAAAACTAAAACTACCATCAGCCTTAGTTTTTGTAGATGGTTCATTTGCATCACATACACCATTTATATTTAGATCTAAACATAGATCTGCATCTTTTATATAACCACTTGCTGTACCTGAAAACGATATTTTATTTGATGTTGGTGAACTATTGTTACTCTTAGTATCACCACATGCTGCTAAAAATATTGTTATAACAAAAAGCAAGAGAGTTCTAAACTTTTGAAACATATTTTTTCCTTTTATTTAATTGATTTTAGTGTTTACTTAAAAATAAAGTTAAACTCTTTATCTTCGAACCAGTTTACACCATCACTAGAAGAATAAACATCATTTTTAAAACTTCCATCATAACCACCAATAAGCCAAAGTTTGTTGTTAAAGCTAACTACTTGATGACGATGTCGAGCTGAAAAAGTAGCAGAGCTAGTTTCTTGTGTCCATGTTTTACCATCACTAGATGAGTAGATATCATTTTTATAATTTTCATCATGACCACCAATAAGCCAAAGTTTGTTGTTAAAGCTAACAACTTGATGAGAGTAACGAGCTGAAAAAGCAGCAGAAGCACTCTCTAGTGTCCAATTTACCCCATCACTAGAAGAATAAATATCATTTTTATCACTTCCACCAAAACCACCAATAAGCCAAAGTTTGTTGTTAAAGCTAACTACTTGATGACCTTCACGAGCTGAAAAAGCAGCTGAGCTAGTCTCTAGTGTCCAAGTTTTTCCATCACTAGAGGAGTAAACATCATTTTTATAACCTCCATCATAACCGCCAATAAGCCAAAGTTTGTTGTTAAAACTAACTACTTGATGATATTCACGAGCTGAAAAAGCAGCTGAGGCAGTCTCTAGTGTCCAAGTTTTACCATCACTAGATGAGTAAACATCATTTTTTTTGCCATTTACATCATCACCACCAATAAGCCAAAGTTTGTTGTTAAAACTAACTACTTGATGTCTATAACGAGCTGAAAAAGCAGCTGAGCTAGTCTCTAGTGTCCAAGTTTTACCATCACTAGATGAATAAACATCATTTTTATAATTTCCATCCAAACCACCAATAAGCCAAAGTTTGTTGTTAAAACTTACTACTTGATGAGCGTATCGAGCTGAAAAAGTAGCTGAGCTAGTTTCTTGTGTCCATGTTTTACCATCACTAGAAGAATAAACATCATTTTTTAAACCACCTGCGTCATTACCACCAACTAAATAAAGCTTGTTATTAAAATTAACTACTTGATGAAGTTGACGAGCTGAAAAATCAGCAGCATTGTTTTCAATTGTCCAGTTTTTACCATCAGTAGATGAATATATATCATTTTTTAAACCATTTGCATCACGCCCACCAATTAGATAAAGTTTATTATTGAAACTAACTACTTGATGATAAACACGAGCTGAAAAAGTTGCATTAGCACTTTCTAAAGTCCAAGTTACACCATCACTAGATGAGTATATATCATTGTTGTAACCATTTGCATCACGACCACCAATAACATAAAGTTTATTATTAAAACTAACTACGCTATGATCAAAACGAGCTGAAAAAGTTGCAGATGCTGTTTTTTGTGTCCAGTTAACCCCATCACTAGATGAGTAAACATCATTTTTTCTACCATTTAAACTTTGACCACCAACTAAATAAAGTTCATTATTAAAAACAACTACTTGATGTCCATTACGAGGTGAAAACGCAGCTGAACTAGTCTCTTGTATCCAGTTCCTACCATCACTAGATGAGTAAACATCATTGTAAAAGTTAGAGTTATTTGAACCACCAATTAGGTAAAGTTTATTGTTAAAACTAACTACTTGATGACCTTCACGAGCTGCAAAAGCAGCTGAGTCAGTCTCAAGTGACCATATCTTGCCATCAGTAGATGAGTAAACATCATTTTTATACCCTCCATCGCTATAACCGCCAATAATCCAAAGTTTGTTTTTAAAGCTAACAATTTGATGCCCATAACGAGCTGAAAATTCTAAAGCTTTAGTATCTACTTTTAAAGAGCTTTGATGCTTGTTTTTTAACCAAATATAGTTTGAGTCATTAGTATCTAATGTTACAGGCTCATTTTTAGATATAGGTCTAATATCTACATTGTTACATTCATATAAAACAGAGATATTACAATCTTTAGTACTTGTACTTATAAGTTTAAAACCATCATCTTCACTACTTTCTACAGTAAGAATGTTTTTACTTCCTTTTTTAATCTTTGCACTTACCATAGTGCGTGATACATACTGTGGTGTAAGGTTACATATATATGAACTATCTGTAATCTCATTTGTATCTAAACTTGAGTTACGATCAGTATCTAAACCTACATCTATGCGTTTTCCACCATACTCACAGTTTGCACCTGCTGGCTCGTTTGAGACTTTTACTAAGGCTGAAAGTCCATTTGTTCCATCAACACCATTTATTCCATCTTTTCCATCAAGTCCATTTGTGCCATTTGTTCCATCTTTTCCATCAACACCATTTGTCCCAGTGTCCCCTTTTGCTCCAATATCGCCTTTAGCTCCATCAACTCCATTTGTGCCATCTATACCAGCATCACCTTTAGTTCCAGTATCACCTTTTTTACCATCTGCCCCATTTACCCCATCAACACCATTACAGATATATTCAGAGTTTATTATCTCATCATCATCTAAAACAGAGTTACCATTAACATCATTACCACTCTTGATCAGTTTACCACCAGTGCTACAGTTTTTACCTGATGCCTCATCTAAAACTTTAACTATTGCATCTGAACCATTTTTACCATTAGCACCAGAACTATCAACTTTCACATCTTCACACCCTGTAGTAAACAGTAGTGAGATAAGTACTAGAAGTACACTTAATTTTTTAAAAAACAACATCTAAACTCCTATGAATAATTTATTTGTAAAACACATTATCTGAACTATTAGAAGAGAAAGTATTGCTTGTCTCTACATCAGCATTTACGCTAGCATCTGGGCCTTTATAGATACCATACTTAGCACTATAATTTATTTTAGATTGATTTATAGTAACATTTGCTTGGTTATATAGCTCCAAATTTGCATCATCTACTTCACCACCTGCACCACCATACTCTACTACTACATGCTCTAGGCGATTATCTAAACTTTTAGTATTGTTATATGTTATACCATTCCAAGAGCCTGCTTGTTTACTTTGACCAGTAAAGATAATAGGTTTAGTAGATGTTCCAACTGCACTAAGTGATCCAGTTGGTCTTACCTCAAAATCAGAAT